>DATGCY010000170.1:0-3250 GCA_035311385.1 Candidatus Methylomirabilota bacterium | reverse complement strand
AGCCGCTCGCGGATCCGTGCGAGCTGCCCGTCAAGACTGCCGTCGAGGATGAGACTGCCGACCCGGGCCACGAAGCCACCCAGCAGCTTCTGGTCCACCTGCTCTTCGAGGATGATCTGCTTACCCAGCGCCGCCTGGAGGCGGCGCGACAGCTCAGTCTTCTCGGCGTCGGTGAGCGCAACGGGACTGCTGACTTGCGCCCGCACCCGCCCCAGGTCGGCGTCGATCAGATCGCGATACTCGGAGACGATGACGGCCAGGTGATCGAGACGTCCGCGCTCCGCCACCAGCGCCACGAAATCCCGCACGAGCTTGCCGCTGCCCGCCTTCTCGGCGAGGGCGCGGGCCGCGGCGCGGCGATCCGCCGGCTTGATCCACGGGCGCTCGAGAATCTCGAGGGCGCCAGTATCGGCCTGGAGAGCCTCGAGCAGCGCCGTGAGCTCGCGCCCGGTCGCCTCCCCTACCCCTGCCTCCTTCGCTGCCAAGTGCAGGGCCTTGGCGTAGCGACGGGCCGTCCCTTCCTGGGCGCGCATCGGAATCTAGTTCTTCTGACCCATGTGAGCGATGGCGTCGTCGACGATGCGGCGATGATCCGCATCGTTGAGGCTCTTCTTGATCAGCCGCTCGGAGACAGCGATGGCGAGATCCGCAACCTCTCGGCGGAGGTCCTGCCGAGCCCGGCGCACGTCCTGATCGAGTTCTTGCCGCGCGCTGGCCACGAGGCGGGCCGCCTCGGCCTTCGCGGCGTCCACGAGCCGGCGCTGCTCATCCGCCGCTTCCTTGAGGGCCTCGGCGCGGATGCGCTGCGCCTCGGCGTTGGCGGCTTGGATCTTCGCGGCGAACTCGTCGCGCTCCTTCTGAGCCTGCGCTCGGGCCTCCTGGGCCTCGTCGAGCGAGCGCTGGATCGCCTTCGTTCTCTCGTCCATCTTGGCCATCAACGGCTTGTAGAGAAGCCGGGTCAGCAGGATGAGCAGGATTATGAAGTTGACAGCCTGGATGATCAGCGACTTGTCGAGGCTGATAAGGCCGCTTTCGCCCCCCTCGGAGGCGAAGGCCAGCGCCGGAAGAAGACCGACGAGGACGCATGCGATGGCGAGTACACGACGCATCGTGAGTTCTCCGGCTGCGAGACGTTGTGAAATTAGGGACAAACGCTAAACGTGTATCACGCCGACGTGAAAACTGTCAAGCCCGGTTCGGCCCGCGTGGAGGCGATCACCCCACCACCGATGACCAGGTTGCCCTCATAGAAGACCACCGACTGCCCGGGCGCCGGCGCCCACTGTGGGGTATCGAACATCACCTCGACCCCCTGCCCTCGCCGGTTGATAGTAGCAAGAGCGGGCTCATGTCGATGACGGATCTGCGCCAGCACGCGGCGCGGCCCGGTCAAATCGTCGATGCCGATCCAGTTCACCTGCTGAGCCACGAGCCTGTCGATCTCGACCTCGTGCGCGCCTCCCACCACGACGGCGTTCCGGTCTGGATCCAGCTTCGTGACGTAAAGGGTCCGGCCGGTGCTGAGTCCGAGCCCTCGGCGTTGCCCCACCGTGTACGCGGCCAGCCCCGCATGCTCTCCGAGCACCCGGCCATCGCCGTCCACGATGGGCCCGGGGGCGAAGGCCTCAGGGATGCGACCGCGGAGGAAACCGCGGTAGTCATTGTCCGGAATGAAGCAGATCTCCTGGCTCTCGGGCTTCTCCGCGGTCACGAGGCCGAGAGCGCGCGCGTGTTCGCGCACTTCCGTCTTGGTGAGCGCGCCGACGGGAAACCGGGCGGCTGCCAGCTGCGACTGCGTCAGGGGCCAGAGGAAATCCGACTGGTCCTTTTGCGGGTCGGCGCCCCGCCAGAGGAGAAACCGCCCCGTGGCCGGATCTCGTGTGATGCGGGCATAGTGGCCCGTGGCCACAGCGGAGGCTTCCCAGGCGCGAGCCCGGGCGAGAAGCGAGCCGAACTTGACGTCACGATTGCAGACCGTGCAGGGGACGGGCGTACGACCGGCCGCATACTCTCGCGCGAAATCGTCGATGACCGTGCGTTCGAACTCCTCCGCGCTGTTGAGGAGGTAGTACGGAATGCCAAGACGCCGAGCAACCTGGCGTGCGTCGTCCACGGTGGCGGGAGAGCAGCAGCTCCCAAATCGCTTGGTGGGGTCCTCGGATTCGTGCCACGGCCAGACGCGGAGGGTGACGCCGACCACGTCGAAACCCTGCTCGACGAGGAGTGCGGCGGCGACCGACGAATCGACGCCGCCGGAGAGACCGACCATCACGCGCTCGGACATGCTTCGAGTCTACGCGATCTACGCCGGCCGGCCGACGATGAGCTCGGTCAGCCGCTCGAGGTCCTCGGCCGACGTGTAGGCGATCTCGATGCGACCCGCGCGCTCGTTGCCGATCACGCGGACTCGTGTGGCCAGGGTCTGGCGAAGCGAGTCCTCGAGAGCCGTGAGGTCCGCGGAGCGCCGACCAAGACGGCGGGGCAGGGGGCGCCGCTTTGTCTGCACGCTTTCCTCCGTGGTTCGCACGGACCAGGAATGCGCGAGGATTTGCTCGCGGAGCTTGAGCTGGTCATCGGGAGAGGTGAGCGAGAGGAGGGCACGGGCGTGGCCCATGGTCAGGCGTCCTGTCCGGAGATCGGCCTGGATCAGCTCGGGTAGCTTCAACAGCCGCAGGAAATTGGCGATGCTGCTTCGATCTTTACCTACGCGCTCGCCCAGCTCCTCCTGCGTCCACGCGAAGTCGGTGAGAAGGCGCTGAAAGGCCTCCGCCTCTTCCATCGGGTTCAGATCCTCGCGCAGCAGGTTCTCGACGAGAGCGAGTTCGAGGCTCTGTGCCTCCGTCGCCTCGCGCACAATCGCCGGGATGTGGGTTAGCCCAGCCATTTGAGCAGCGCGCCAGCGTCGCTCGCCGACCACGATCTGGTACTGCTGACCGTAACGCCGGACGACGACGGGCTGTAGCACGCCCGTTCGCTTCAGGGAATCTGAGAGATCACGTAAACTACTAGAATCAAACGATTTTCTTGGTTGCTGGGGATTGGCGACGATACTTGCGATCGGGAGTTCCTGAGCTAGAGACGACGTGGCCTCTATCGATGTTGTCGCGGCGTTTGAGCCGAGCAAAGCTCCGAGGCCCCGACCAAGCCCATGCTTAGGATTCATGTCCGAGCACCTCCTTGGTCAACTCGAGATAGGCGACGGATCCGGGCGACTTGAGATCGTAGAGCATGATCGGCTTTCCATGACTTG
>DATGCY010000169.1:0-18719 GCA_035311385.1 Candidatus Methylomirabilota bacterium | reverse complement strand
CGGCCACGTCGGGCCAGGTGATGCCCTCCCAGACGAGCCAGCCCAGCACCACGAGCGCGACCAGCAGCAGCACCCGGCGCAGGATTCGTCCCGCGAGGGAGCGACGGGCCACGATCAGACGGGCGAGACTCCCGCGCGATGGCGCTGGGCGAGCGCCTGGTAGCCGGTGGGATTGACGGCAACCCACCGCGCGGCCGGCGTTCCCTCGAGCGGCCCCTTGACCTTGCAGGGCGAGCCGAGGGCGAGCATGCCGTCGGGGATCTCCGTGCCCGGGGTGACCAGCGAGCCCGCACCGATCATGGCGCGCACGCCGATGCGTGCGCCGTCCAGCACGGTGGAGCCGTTGCCCACCAGGCATTCCTCGCCGAGGGTGGCGGCATGCACGAGACAGAGATGGCCCACGGTTGCGCCGGCTCCCACGTCGGTGCCGCCGGCCGGCGTCACGTGGATGACGGCGCAGTCCTGCACGTTGGCTCCACGTCGGATGATGATCGGCGAGAAGTCCGCCCGCACCACCGCGTTGTACCAGACGGATGCGTTCTCCTCCACGGTGACGTCGCCGATGAGATTCGCGGTGGGCGCGATGAAGGCGGTCGGATGCACGCGCGGTGACTTGCCTTCGAACGAGAAGAGCGGCATGGACGGCTCCTTTCCGTGTTGATCGCCCGTTGATAGCACCCGCACGATGGACATGGCAAGAGGCCGGGTGTAGCCTTTTTCGCATGGGCGCGCCGAAAATCGTGGCCGTCGCCACCAGCACTCCCTCCCACCGATTCGATCAGTCGACGCTCCTCCGCCTCGCCGGCTACGACGATACACTCCGCTCGGGATTCTTCCGGCACAGCGAGATCGATGGTCGTCACCTCTTCCTCGATCCGGAGACGTTCACGCCGACGGAGAGCGCAGACGAATTGAGCGCGCGCTTCCGGCGCGGCGCCATCGAGCTGGGGGCGGAGGCGGCGCGTCGCGCGGTGCAGGGCGCGGGTTGGGCCCTCGACGACGTGGACTTTCTCGCCACCACCACCTGCACGGGGCGTCTGTGTCCGAGCCTCGACGCCCACATCATCGCCGCTCTCGGACTCAAGCCATCCATCCAACGGGTGCACGTGGGCGACACGGGCTGCGCGAGCGCCATGGTCGCATTGCAGCAGGCGGCCAACCACATCCAGGCCTTCCCGCGCCATCGCGCCATTGTGGTGGCCGTGGAGATCTGCTCCGCGGCTTACTTCCTCGACGACCGGCTGGAGAGCGCCGTGGCCCACGCCATCTTCGCCGACGGCGCCGGCGCCCTCGCGGTGAGCGGGCGCGGTGACGGACCCGCCATCGTCAGTCAGCAAACCCTCTTCCGCTCCGAGCACCTTCCCGCCATGGGCTTCGAGTTCCCCGGCGGGCGCCCGCGCGTCGTCCTCTCCAAGGAGGTCCGACGCATCGGCGCCGGCATGATGAAGGAGATGGCGGACGGTCTCATGGCCTCGCAGGGGCTCAAGAAGGAGGACGTGCGCCACTTCGTGCTGCACTCCGCGGGCCGCCGGGTGATCGAGCAGGCACGCCGTCTCCTCGACCTCGACGACGCGCAGGTCGCGCACTCGCGCCGCGTGCTCCAGCACTTCGGCAACATGTCCTCAGCGACCGTCCTCTTCGTCCTCGAGGAGACGCTGCGCTCGGGCCATCCCGTCCCGGGCGACTGGGGGCTGATGATCGCGCTCGGCCCCGGCTTCGCGGCCGAAGGCGCGCTGCTGAGATGGTGAAGACGCCCCTCCTGATCCCCCTCGAGCGCGACCACGCCGCCGTCGAGATGATCGATCGCCCCGCTTCCTCGGCGGAGATCCACGGCTGTCTCGACACCATCACGCGGCTCAACGGCCTGTTCGGCAGTCGCCGGCTCACCCTCCGCCACTTCCGGCGCATGCTCCGTTCACTCCCCGCCGACCGCCCGGTGACCGTGCTCGACGTGGGCGCGGGCGCCGCGGACATTCCAGTGACGCTCGTTCGCTGGGCTCGCCGGCATGGACGGACGCTGCGGGTGATCGCCCTCGACCGCGGCCGCGCCACCCTCGAGTACGCGCGCGCCTACACGGCGGGCTATCCGGAGATCACGCTCGTGCAGGGCGACGCTCTGTCCCTACCCGTGCGCTCTGTGTCCGTAGATGTGGTCATCTCCGCCATGACGCTCCATCATCTGGGGCCGGAGGCGGCGACACGATATCTCGCGGAGATCGACCGGGCGGCTCGGCGTGGCTGGATCGTCAACGATCTCGTGCGCGGGCGTGTCGCGCACGCCCTGGTGCGGATGGTCACCCGAGTCTTCACGCGCAGCGCGATGGCGCGTCACGACGGCCCGTTATCCATCCTCCGCTCCTACACGCCACCCGAAGTCATCGCGCTCTGCCAGAAGGCGGGCCTCTTCGATGTGCGGGTGGTCCACCATCCCACCCTCATCCGGCAGTGTGCGGTGAGGGCCAAGCCATGACGGGCCAGACCAGGTCCGCGGACGTAGTCGTGGTGGGGGCGGGGCCGGCGGGTACCGCCACGGCCATCCTCCTCGCCGAGCGTGGCTGGTCGGTCACCCTCCTCGACAAAGCGGGCTTCCCACGGCCCAAGATCTGCGGCGAGTATCTTTCGCCGGAAGCCGCGCGAATCCTCGACCGGCTCGGTGTGCTCAAGGCGGTGGATCAGGCCGGCGCACAGCCTCTTCGCGGCATGAAGATCGTGGCGCCGGACGGCACGGCGCTGGAGGGCTCGTATCCCACGACCGGGCCCTGGCGCGGCTACCGTGATCATGCGCTGGCTTTCCCTCGCGAGGCCCTGGACCGTATCCTGGTCGAGCGCGCGCGGGGTTTTCCCGTGGACGTGCGCGAGCACCATCGCGTGACGGGCCTCCTGCAGTCTGCAGGGGTGGTGACGGGCGTGGTCGCCCAGAACGAGGACGGCGAGCCGCGCGAGATCGCAGGTCGCCTCGTCGTCGCCGCGGACGGGCGTCACTCCGCAGTTGCCTCGGCGCTGGGACTTCTGCGGCCCCACCGCCTCCGTCGCATGGCTCTCATCCGGCACGTGAGCGGCCTCGCGGGCATCGAAAATCGCGGGGAGATTTACCTCGACCCGCCCGACTACGCGATCCTCAATCCCGTGGCTCCCGGGCTGGTCAACCTTGGCCTCGTGGTGCCCTTGGCCCACGCTCGTGCCTTCGCCCGGCGGCTCGAGGCCTTCTTCCACGCCCGCCTGGGCCATCTCCGTCATCTCGCGCCCCGACTCGTGGGGATGAAGGTGGAGGGGCGGCTCATGGCGATGGGGCCGCTCGCTTATCGTGTGGCGGAGCCCCGCGCGGATGGCGTCGCGCTCGTTGGCGATGCCGCGGGCTTCTACGATCCCTTTACCGGAGAAGGGGTCTTCACCGCGCTCCGGTCGGCGGAGCTCCTCACGGCCACCGCGCATTCCGCGCTGATCAGCGGAGACCTCTCCCAGGCCACCCTCGGTCGGTACGCTGCTGCTCGACGGCGGGAGTTTGCCGCCAAGAGTCGCGTCACCCACGCGCTCCAGTTCTTGATTGCGCGGCGCCGTCTCGCCAATGTCGCCGCGCACATGCTGGCCCGTCGCCCCGCGCTTCTCGACGCTCTCCTCGGCGTGTTCGGCGACTTCGTCCCTCCCGCCGAGCTGCTCTCTCCCGCCCTCCGTCGCGTCGCCTGATCCCCGTCGAGTTGACAGGCCGCAAGGGGGCATGTCACTCTTCAGTTCGTCGTTTCGACCGACGTTCACATATGCGAACAGCGATAGCGGCTTCACACCCGATGTCGGTTCCGCCGCGGGCCCATAGCCGCGACGCGGGTCCCCGTGCTCTGGGCCGGGCCCTCGAGGTGCTGGAGTCCCTGGCCCGCCGGCGCGACGGCGCAACGCTCTCCGCCCTGTCCCAGCGGCTCGGCTCCCCAAAGAGCAGCCTCCTCTATCTGCTCCGGCCCATGACCAGGCTCGGCTATCTCGTGCGTAACCCCGACGGTCGCTATCGCCTCGGTCCCGCGGCCTTCACCCTGGCCATGGCCGCGCTCTCGAACCGCGAGCTGCCCGAGCTAGCTCGGCCGTTCCTCGAGGATCTCGCCGCCAAGAGCGGGGAGACAGCGCTCCTGGCGACCATGGCCGCCGACGCCCCCGCCGCCGTCTACATCGACAAGGTGGAGAGCCAGAGTCCAATCCGCTACGGGGCCCTCATCGGCGAGCGGCGACCGCTCTACTGCTCGGCCATCGGCAAGCTCCTGCTCGCGTATCTCGAGCCCGCCCGACGTCAGGAATATCTCCGGACGACGCGGCTCAAGGCCTTCACTCCGCAGACCCCGGTGACCCGGCCGACCCTTCGCCGAATGCTCGAGGAGATTCGGAGCACCGGGCTCTCCGTCTCCGTGGACGAAATCGCAGAGGGCGCCGCGGGCATCGCCGCGCCTGTCTTCGATCGCCACGGCCTGGTGACGGCGGGTCTCGTGCTGGGCGCCACGAGCCAGCGTGTGCTGGCGGAGCAGCCCCGGCTCGCTGCTCTCCTGACGGACAGGGCGCACGAGCTCTCCCGTGTCATGGGCTTTGGAGGCGAATTCCCGGGCTGAGGGCTGATCGAGGTCGTCGTTCCCGATGACCTCCTTGCCCTTTTTGAGCCATCGATGGGACCCTGCGCCGTAGACTGCGCGGCGGGAGGGGTCATCGATGGGCCTCGGCAAATGGTGGCGGCAGCGGCAAGCCCGCCTGCTGCAACTCTGGGCGGTGGGACTCCTCGCCGCCTGCCTCGTCACCGGCGCCTCCGCCATGGGCTATCTGGAATCGCTCCAGGCCCGCGCCCTCGACCTCCTCATCTATCTTCAGAGTCCCCGCCAGCCCTCGGGTCTCGTCATCGTGGCCATCGACGACGCAGCGTTCGACTCGCTCGGACGCCGCCAGCCGCTGCCTCGCGACTATGTTGCCCGCATCCTTCGTGGGGTGACCCGCGCCGGGGCGACGGTGATCGGGCTCGACATTTCGCTGCGCACGGCGAGCGCGCCGGCGGACGATCGCGCCGTGGCCGACGCCATCGTCGAACTGGGCGCGCACGGCGACCGGCGCCTCGTGGTCGCCGCCACCGCGCTGCCCTCCACGGGGCCGCTCTCCGCTCCCGCCATCCGGCGCTTCGTGACCACGAGCGCGCCCGACGTGCCCGTGGACGGTGACGCCGTGGTGCGGCGCACCGTCCTCCAAGTGGGCGGCGTGCCATCCTTCGCCGCCGCGGTGGCCCATGTGCCCGTGGCTGATCCGGGCGCTCTCTATCGGATCAACTTCATCGGCCCCTCGGGGAGTTTCCTCACCATTCCCTCCGACGCGGTGGCGGCCATCGGCGACGCCGGCGTCGACATCGCCGGCGACAACCCGCTGCGCGGGCGCACCGTGCTCGTGGGCGGTACCTTCACCGACGGACGGGACCTCCACCGCACGCCGTACGGGCTCATGCCCGGCGTGGAGATCCAGGCCAACATCGTGCACATGCTGGCGACGGGCAGCCTCGTGCGGCCGGCGGGGTGGCTCGCCGGTTTCGGCGTGCAGCTTCTCGCCGTCTTCCTCGCTGGTCTGGTGATGGTCGCGGTGCGGCCACTCTGGGCGACGGCGGTATGCCTCGCGGGGGCGCTCCTCCTCGGCGTGCCCGCGAGCTACCTTGCCTTCAGCCGCGGCGGCTACTGGGTCGACTTCCTCCTGCCCGTGGCCGCGACGTCCCTCCTCGGCGTGGGCGCCGACATCCTTTCCAAACGGCGCCTCCGCGACGCCCTCGGCCGCTACGTGAGCCCCGAGGTCGCCGCCCGCGTCGAGCGCAACCCCCGCGATCTCGACGGCGAGCGCCGCCAGGTATCCATCCTCTTCACCGACCTGCGCGGCTTCACCACCCTGTCGGAGCGCATGGCGCCCGAGCAGATGGCGGCGCGACTCACCGAATACTTCGATGCCATGACCTCGGCCATCTTCGTTCGCCGCGGCATGGTCAACGACTTCATCGGCGACGCCATCCTCGCCGTCTTCGGCGCTCCGCTGGATGATCCCGTCCACGCCCAGCACGCTGTCCAGAGCGCGCTCGCCATGATCGAGACCTTGGACACCTTGAATCGGCGCTGGTCCGCGGAGGGCCTGCCGCCGCTCCGCATGGGCGTGGGGATCCACACGGGCGAGGTCTTCGCGGGCAACGTGGGTCGCGCCGGCAAGGTGAAGTACGCCGTGGTGGGCGACACGGTGAACCTCGCCTCGCGCGTCGAGGGCTTGAACAAGGAGCTGGGAACGACGATGCTGGTGACCGAGTCGACGTATCGCGCGGCGGGTCTGGATCTTGCGGTGAAGGATCGAGGGCTGGTCAGCGTCAAGGGTCGAGAAGAGCCGGTGAGGATCTACGAGGTGCTCTGGCCCCACATGGTCGCACATTCCGAGGAAGCGGGGGCATGACGACGACGAGGGCAGGCGTGTTCCTCACGGCCGCGCTCGGCCTGGCCTGGGTGTCGCTCGCCCTTGCCGCGGACCCCGTCGGCGTGCTCACGGAGATCCGCGGTCAGGTCGAGGTGAAGCGGGCCGGCGAGACGCAGTGGACGGTGGTCCAGCCGCTCTTGGCCCTCCGTCCCGGCGATCAGCTCCGTGCCGCGGGCGATGCCCGCGCCGCCCTCGTCTTTACGGGCGGCCGTGGCGCCCAGGCCGTCTCGGCGGGCAACTCGCCCTTCACCGTCCAGCCTCCCGCCACCGCGGCGGCCAGCGACAAGGTCAAGGGGCTGGTGGGCAGCGTCACCGACTTTCTCTCCGGCAAGCAGAAGGATCTCGCCTACCTGCCGCTGTCCGTGCGCAGCGTACGCCCTCCGAAGGTGACGCAGATCCAGCCGCGCGCGACCAAGCTCCTGGGCACTCCCGTCGTCTTCGAGTGGAGCGGCTCGAACACGCTCCGCTACAAGATTCGCCTGCTCGGGCCGCACGGGCAGATTTGGGAGCAGGAGAACCTGCCCCGAAAGCCATTCACGTATCCGAGCTCTGCTCCTGCCCTCGAGCCAGGTGTCCGCTACACGTGGGAGCTCGAGCCCACCGGGCAGCCGGCGCAGCAGACGGAGTTCCAGCTCCTGCCTCAGGCGGCGGCGGCGCGCGTGCGCGAGTCGCTCGACCTCTTGTCTCCGGCGTCGCTGTCCGGTTACTCGGCCTCGAGCGTCGCCATGATGCGCGCAGGCTACGAGATGCGGGATGGCCTCTATGCCGATGCCCGACGCGAGCTCATAACCGCACTCACCAACGATCCTGACGAGCCCACGCTGCACCTGCTGCTCGGCCAGGTCTACGACAGCATCGGGCTGGGGGAGCTGGCGCAGAGGGAGTTCATCGAAGCCCGTGACCTCTCGCCAGGGGGCCGATAAGGGCCCATCTGCTTCAACTCAGCTCTCGTCTCGCGGCGGCCAGGGCCGCCGCTCAATCGAACGGCGGCCGCCCTCATCTGCATGCTCAATAAAGAGTTCACAACAAGGGCGGCATCATGACGGTGCAGGAACTCTACGAGTACATCGAGCAGACGGTGCCGTGAAGTCCCGCGCGGTGGGCGGGAATCGGCATCCCGTCATCAAGGAAGAGATGGAAGTCGCGCGCCCGCTCGTGCGGGTTCGCTAGTGGGCGTGTGAGCGACGGCGTCGGCCCGGCGACGCGCTCGCCTCGTCCTTGTCCTTGTCGGTGGGCGTGATGGAGGCGAGGAGCGGCACGCTCGCCTCGCGCAGCGGGCGTCCCACGTGGTCGCGGATCCAGCGCGCGTCCCACCACTCGAGCGGCGTCACCGACACGCCGTTGATCAAGACCTCGTAGTGTAGGTGATCGCCGAGAGCGAGCCCGGTGCTCCCGCTCCGCCCGAGCTCCTGCTCCTTGGCGACCTGGTCGCCTTCCTTCACCTCGATCGACGAGAGGTGGCCGTACAGCGTCTGCAGTCCGAGACCATGATCCACCACCACCGCATTGCCGTAGATGGACAAGGGACCCGCGTGCACCACCACACCGGAGTTGGCCGCCGGCACGGGACCGTGCTGGACGGCCGCCAGGTCGTAGCCGAAGTGGATCTGCGTGTCCACCTCCTGGCCGTGATAGCGGTACGTCCGCGTCTCCGCGAAGTTGGAGAACACCTTGGTATTCCGCGGCTGGACGAAGGCGCCGTCCCATAGAGGGCGGGGCTGGGTCTTGGCGGCGAGCACGCGCTTGGTCTCCTCCGCCTGCTTGCGCTTGTCGCGATTCACGGTGAGGAAGGCCTGGAGCAGCTCACCCTGAGCGATGGATCCGCCGCGCTCGGGCAGGAGCTCGGGCAGCTTCCGCTCGAGGAAATCGTCCTTGATGTCGATGGTGTCGTGCTTGAAGCGGCGCGGCTTGACCTCGACGGACACGGCGCGGGTGATGGAGTTGCCCGCCTCGTCCTGCGCCACCGCGGTCAGCGGCGCGCCCTCATAGTTCCAGGGCAGAGCGACCAGGTCCACGAAGAGATTCGACTCCGGGGCTCCCGCGGGATACGCGGGGAAGGCGACGGGACCCACGTTCACCGCCACCCGCGAGGCGCCTTTTGAGCGAAGGACGACAAGGCCGCCGCCTCCCTGGGCCCAGTAGCGAGTGGCGCCGATGATCTCCAGCGACGGTGGCGTGAAGTCGAGGGTGACGGGCGCGGTGAGAATCGGCCGATCGTCGACGCGGATGGGCCGCCAGAAATCGTCGCGAGCCAGCACCTCGAGGGTGGCCGCGCCCTCGCGCAGCCCAAGAGTGCTCCCCGCGACCTGCAGAGCGACCCGCTGCTCCTTGGTGGGCGGGCCGGAGAAGAGCTGCTGGGCGATCACTACTTTGGCCGAGCCCTGCCGCAGCCGGATCTCCACGGAGCGGAGGCTGCCGCGGCCGGCGCGGAGATCCACGTTGAGCGGCGTCTTCACTCCGATCCACTTCGGCGGAGGATCGAAGGCCGCGCGCACTCCCGACACGCTCTGGCGCCAAGCGAGATAGCCGAGCGCGCCCACCACGAGCAAGGTTGGAATGACGATGATGGTGAACCAGAAGCGGAATGCTGAGCGCGCCACGGACCCATCATAGCAAGGCCGCTCGCTCCGACCGCAGGAATGTGCTAGCAGAGGAGCCATGCGGGCATTGTGGGTGGTGGCGGCCACGGTGGGGCTCGTGGCGAGCGCGCTCCTCCACCTGCTCTCCTTCACGCGCGGGGGCAGCGCGGTGGGTGACGGCGTGGTGTGGGGCCTGGGGGTGGGCGCCTTCGTCCTCGCTCTCGCCATGGTGGCGCGGTTGCGCCGCGCCTCCATGGTGGGCCGCGGACGCTGGGGGCGGCTCGCCCTTCTCGACGGGCGCGCGATGGTGCGCGCGGTGCCCTCCGGGCTTCGCGTGATGCTCGTGGGCGCCGCGCTCTACGCGTGGATGAACTTCGTGCTGTGCCGAATGATCGAGCTACCGCCTGGGATGCAGCCCGCCCTGACCTTGCGCATGGCCACCGGACACCTGATCTTCTTCTTCCTCGTGCCCCTCGTGTTCTTCCGCTTCGTGGCGCCCGTTCTCGACGCCAAATCGAGCGCGGAGACACCGTCGCATCCTTGACACCCTAGAGGCCTTCCGCTAGAGTGTTGCGGGTTTGCGACTCAGGGCACAATGTCACGACTCGTCTGGCTGATTCCGCTCTTTCCGCTCGTGGGCGCGCTCGCCAACGCGCTTTTCGGGCGGCGCATCGGACACGCCGCGCACTGGATCGCCGTTCCCGCTCTCCTCCTCTCGTTCCTCACCTCGTGCCTCGTGTTCTCGCGCGTGCTCCACGGCGAGACGTACGTGGGGCAGCTCTTCCCCTGGATCAGCGCGGGCAGCTTCCAGACGGGTGTGCTCGTGCAGGTGGATCAGCTCACGGGGGTGATGCTCCTCGTGGTCACCGGCGTCGGATTCCTCATCCACGTCTACTCCATCGGCTACATGCACGAGGATCCCGACGTCGCGCGCTTCTTCACCTATCTCAATCTCTTCGTCTTCTCCATGCTGACCCTGGTCATGGCGGGCGACTTCCTCCTCCTCTACGTGGGCTGGGAGGCCGTCGGTCTCTGCTCGTATCTCCTCATCGGCTTCTGGTACCAGAGGCAGTCCGCCATCGCCGCGGGCAAGAAGGCCTTCATCGTCAACCGCGTGGGCGACTTCGGCTTCGGCCTTGGCATCATGCTGATCTGGACAACCTTTGGCACCCTCACCTACCGCGAGGTGTTCAGCAAGGCCACCGACGCGGTGAGCACGGGGACCTACCTCGCCATCGCCCTCCTCCTCTTCACGGGCGCCTGCGGCAAGTCTGCCCAGCTTCCTCTCTTCACCTGGCTGCCCGACGCCATGGAAGGCCCCACCCCGGTCTCCGCGCTGATCCACGCCGCCACCATGGTGACCGCGGGCGTGTACATGGTGGCGCGCTGCCACAAGCTGTTCGAGATGGCGCCCCTCTCCCTCGAGATCGTGGCGTGGGTGGGCGGCCTCACCGCCCTCTTCGCGGCCACCATCGGGGTGGCCCAGACGGACATCAAGCGTGTGCTCGCCTACTCGACCATCAGCCAGCTCGGCTACATGTTCGTGGGCGTAGGGGTGGGCGCGTACGCCGCCGGCATCTTCCACCTCGTCACCCACGCCTTCTTCAAGGCGCTCCTCTTCCTGGGCGCGGGCAGCGTCATCCATGGCCTCCACGGCGAGCAGGACCTGCGCAAGATGGGCGGCATCGCCCCTCGTATGCTCGTCACTACCATCACCTTCCTGGTGGGGGCGGTGGGGCTGGCGGGGCTCCCGCCCTTCGCGGGCTTCTTTTCCAAGGACGAGATCCTTGCCGCGACCTTCCACCACGAGGGCCACCGGCTGCTGTGGTTCATCCTCCTCGCGGGCGTATTCCTCACCGCGATGTACACCGCACGCCTCGTGTTCCTCGCTTTCTTCGGACGGCCGCGCATGTCGAAGGAGCAGGCACATCACGTCCACGAGTCACCCGCGGTGATGACGGTTCCCCTCGGGCTCCTGGCCATCCTCACCGCGGTGGCGGGCATCATCGGGGTGCCCTCCGAGCACGGCACCACCTTCACGCGCTTTCTCGCCCCCGTGCTGCCCGCGGCGGAGGGGGAGCATGGCGGGGTGGCCGCCCTCGCCCTTGCTGCGGTGTCGGTCATCGCCGCCCTCGCGGGCGTCTTCGTGGCCTGGCTGGTGTACGGGCGGGGCCAGGTCGACGCGGAGAAGATCGGGGTGGCCGAGAATCCGATCCACCGCCTGGTGCTGAACAAGTACTACGTGGATGAGCTCTACGACGCGCTCTTCGTGAAGCCGCTCTATCGCCTCTTCCTCTGGTGCGCCCAGATCTTCGACGTCAAGGTCATCGATGGGCTGGTCAACGGGGTGGCCCGTGCCGTCATCGCGTGGGCCCTCTCCCTGCGCCGCCTGCAGACCGGTTTCGTCATGAACTACGCGCTCGGCATGCTGTTGGGCGCGGTAGCCCTCGTCGCCTTCCTCCTCGTGACCCATCCGTGAGCGCCGTGCTCTCCACGGTGACGTTCCTGCCCGTGCTGGGAGCGCTCGTGATCTTCCTCGTTCCGCGGCGCTCGGAAGAGCTGGTCAAGGTGATCGCCCTCGTCACGAGCTTGATCGCCTTCGTCGTCTCCGTGCCTCTCTACACGCGCTTCGACGCGGGCACCGCCGAGTACCAGTTCGTGGAGCAGCACGCGTGGATGCCCGCCTTCGGCATCTCGTATCACCTGGGGGTGGACGGGATCAGCCTGCTCCTCGTGCTCCTCACCACCTTCCTCATGCCGCTGACCCTGCTCGCCTCCTGGCATTCGGTGGAGCGCCGGTGGAAGGAATTCGCCATCACCATGCTCCTCCTCGAGACAGGCATGCTCGGGGTATTCGTGGCCCTCGATCTCTTCCTCTTCTACATTTTCTGGGAGGCCATGCTCATCCCGATGTATCTCGTCATCGGGATCTGGGGCGGGCCCAATCGCGTGTATGCCGCGGTGAAGTTCGTGCTGTACACCCTGGTCGGCTCGCTCCTCATGCTGGTGGCCATCCTCGCCCTGTACTTTCAGCACGGGGCGGCCACCGGCGTGTTCACCTATGACTTGCCGGTCATCGCGCGGTGGGTGGTGCCGGGAGGTCGCGGGCAGAGCTTGCTCTTCCTCGCCTTCGCCCTGGCCTTCGCCATCAAGGTGCCGATGTGGCCCTTCCACACCTGGCTTCCCGACGCCCACGTGGAGGCGCCCACTCCGGGCAGCGTCATCCTGGCCGGCGTGCTCCTGAAGATGGGCACCTATGGCTTCCTGCGCTTCTGCCTCCCCCTCTTCCCGCAGGCCGCCCTCGCCTTCGCGCCCTGGATGTTCGCCCTCGCGGTGATCGGCATCCTCTACGGCGCGTGGGTCTCCACCGTGCAGCCGGACATCAAGAAGCTCGTGGCCTACTCGAGCGTGAGCCACCTGGGTTTCGTGGTCCTCGGCCTCTTCACCCTGAACCAGCAGGGCATGGTGGGGAGCATCATCCAAATGGTGAACCACGGCCTCTCCACAGGCGCGCTCTTCCTCATCGTGGGCATGCTCTACGAGCGGCGACACACCCGGCTCATCGTGGATTTTGGCGGGCTGTGGAAAATCGTGCCCGCGCTGTCCGTGCTCTTCCTCGTGGTGACCTTCTCGTCCATCGGGTTGCCCGGGCTCAACGGCTTCGTGGGCGAGTTCCTCATCCTGGTGGGCGCCTTCCAGGTGAGCCGCCCCCTCGCCGTCATCGCCACCACCGGCATCATCTTCGCCGCCGTCTACATGCTCTGGATGTACCAGCGCGTGATCTTCGGGGAGGTGACGCGGGAGGAGAACCGGCGGCTCACCGATCTGTCCCCGCGCGAGTGGGTCATCCTCGTTCCCGTGCTGGCCTTCATCTTCTGGATCGGCGTGTATCCGGTGTCCTTCACCGGGAAGACGGAGACGAGCGTGCGCGCTCTCATCACCCAGGTCCAGACCAAGGCGGCGGCCACCGTGGCTCTCGCCGTCTCGCGATGAGTCTCCCCGTCACGTCATGATGGACATCATCCCGGTCCCCGTCATCAGCCTCCGCGTCATCGGTCCCGCTGCCGTCCTCGCGGTGACGGGCTTCCTCCTCATGCTCCTCGATCTCCTTCCTCCGCGGGGGCGCCGCGAGCACATGGCCTTCGTGGGGCTGGGCGGCGTGGTCATCGCCCTCATCGCCGCCGTGCTCCTGTGGGGCTCGGACACCACGGGCTTCCAGGGCATGGCCATCCTCGACAACCTCACCCTCTTTGGCACGCTCGTCATCGGCTACGCCACGGGCCTCGTTCTCCTCCAGTCCATCGACTACATCAAGCGACGGTCCATGGAGTCGGGCGAGTTCTACATCCTCGTCCTCTTCTCGGCGGCGGGCATGGCCATCATGGCCGGAGCCAACGACCTCATCGTGGTGTTCCTCGGTCTGGAGACGATGTCGCTCGCGCTCTACGTCCTCGCGGGCTTCTTCCGCACGGAGATCCAGGCGGGCGAGGCCTCCATGAAGTACTTTCTCCTGGGCGCTTTCGCCTCCGGCTTCTTCCTCTACGGCATCGCCCTCATCTACGGTGCCACGGGCTCGACCAACCTGGACAAAATCGGAGCGGCGGTGCGGGCAGGGGCGGGGAAGGACCCGCTCCTCCTCATCGGCTTCGCTCTCCTCCTGGTGGGCTTCGGCTTCAAGATCTCCGCCGTGCCCTTCCACATGTGGACGGCCGACGTCTACGAGGGCGCACCCACCTCGGTCACGGCCTTCATCGCCACCGGCTCCAAGGCCGCCGCCTTCACCGCGCTCCTGCGCGTGCTCCTCGCCTCGCTGCGGCCTCTCCAGGGGGAGTGGGTGTGGCTCTTCTGGGTCCTCGCCGTGCTCAGCATGACGCTCGGGAACGTGGTGGCCCTCGCCCAGCAGAATCTCAAGCGCATGCTCGCCTATTCCTCCATCGCGCATGTGGGCTACATGCTGGTGGGCATCGTGGCCGGGGGCGGTTTGGGCGGGGGCAGCGTGCTCTTTTATCTCCTCGTCTATACCTTCACCACGGCGGGCGCCTTCGGGGTGATCCTGCTCCTCGAGCGCGGGGGCCACGAGGCGGTGGGCGTGGCCGACACCGCGGGGCTGGCCGCGCGCTCGCCCCTGGCCGCCCTCGCTCTCACCCTCTTCCTTCTCTCCCTGGTGGGCATCCCGCCCACCGCAGGTTTCGTGGGCAAGTTCTATCTGTTCGGCGCCGCGGTGCGCGGGGGCTACATCTGGCTGGCCGTGATCGGTGTGCTGAACTCCGCGGCGGCCGCCTACTACTACCTGCGCGTCGTCGTGAACATGTACATGCGAGAGCCGGAGGGAGTGCCGGCGGTGGTGATGCCGTCGTTCGCGGGAGGACTCGCGGTGGTGGTCGCCCTGTGGGGGATCATTCAGCTGGGCGTCTTCCCCGCGCCGCTCTTCGATCTCGCGCAGTCCGCGGTGCTGCCTCTCCTGCGGTAGTTGGGCATCCGGTTTCCGTACCGCGGCTGGCTCCTCGATCTCGACGGCACCGTGTATCTCGGGGAGCAGCTGATCCCGGGCGCCGCCGTGGCCATCGCGGCCCTGCGCGAGGCGGGCCGCCGCGTCGCCTTTCTCTCCAACAAGCCGCTCCAGACGCGCGACGACTACGCGGCCAAGCTCTCCCGCCTCGGGGTGCCCGCGACCGCCGATGACGTGATCAACTCCTCCCTCGTCCTCGCCCGGCACCTCCGCACCCTCGATGCGGGGGCCCCCGTCTACGTCATCGGCGAGCCGCCCCTGCACGCCGAGATGACCGCCCACGGCTTCGAGGTGCGCGACGACGAGCGCGTGCGCTGGGTGGTGATCGCCTTTGATCGCACCTTCACCTACGCCAAGCTCAACATTGCCCTCCAGGCCGTGCGCGGCGGCGCGCGGCTCATCGCCACCAATCCCGATCGCACCTGTCCCGTGGAGGGCGGGGAGATTCCCGACTGCGCGGGCATGATCGCGGCGGTGGAGGCGGTGACGGACACGAAGGTGGAGCTCATCGTGGGCAAGCCCTCACCGATCATCCTCGAGGTCGCCCTCCGCGCCCTCGGCTGCGCCGCCTCCGAGTCGGTGATCGTGGGCGACCGCGTGGAGACGGACATGGTCATGGGCAAGCGTCTCGGTCTCGCCACCATTCTCGTGCTCTCCGGCGTCACGCATGCCGACGACCCGCGAATCGCCGCGCTCGCTCCGGACCACGTGCTACGATCGGTCCGGGAGCTGATCGCGTGACCCGCCTGAACGGAATCGACTCCGCGAGCTTCGACGCCGTCGTGATCGGCGGCGGCATGGCCGGCGCCGGCGTAGCCCGCGATCTCGCCCTCCGCGGAGCGTCGGTGGCGCTCTTCGAGAAGGGCGACTTCGCCTCCGGCACCTCCTCGAAGTCCTCCAAGCTCATCCACGGCGGCCTGCGCTATCTCGAGCTCTTCGACTTCAAGCTGGTGCGCGAATCCCTCCGCGAGAAGAAAACCCTGGAGCGCCTCGCCCCGCACCTCGTGCGTCCGCTGCCCTTCCTGGTGCCCGTGTACGGTGGCTCCAAGCGCGGGCTCATCACCGTGCGGGTTGGGATGTGGCTCTACGATCTCCTCACACCGGGCAGTCACCGCGAGCGCTTTCGCGTGATGAAGCCGGTGGACGCCCTTGCTCTCGAGCCGTCCATCCGCGCCGACGACCTCCGCGGGGCCGGTTACTACTTCGACGATCTGCTCCTCTTTCCCGAGCGCCTGTGCCTGGAGAACGCGCTCTCCGCGGCGCGGCACGGCGGGCGCGTGCACAACTACTGCGAAGTCGAGGCGGTGACCCGCGGGACGGGGGGCATCGACGGCGTGCGCGTGCGCGATCTTCTCTCCGGCCGCGTGCACACCGTGCGCGCTTCCGTGGTGGTCAATTGCGCGGGGCCGTGGGTGGATCGCCTGCGCGAGCTCGCCGGCGTGAGCGACGCGGGCAAGCGCGTGCTGCGCACCACCAAGGGCATCCACTGCATGCTTCCCCGCATGACGGAGCGTGCGGTGTATCTCTCCACCGCCGACGACCGGATGATCTTCGTCATCCCATGGCGCGAGTTCTCCATGGTCGGCACCACCGACACCGACTTCGACGGCGATCTCGACCGTCTCTCCGCCACCCGTGAGGAGGTCGAATACCTCCTGGAAGCGGTGCGACCCGCCCTCCCCGATCCGCGGGTCGCCTTCGATCGCGTGATCTACACCTACGCCGGCGTGCGGCCCCTCGCCTTCGAGGAGGGCGCCTCCGCGTCCAAGGTGTCGCGCGATCACAAGGTCGTGGTCGAGGGGCCCGAGGGCCGCTTTCTCTCCATCACCGGGACCAAGCTTACGTGCTTTCGCAGCCTCGCCGAGCAGGTGGGAGATCGCGTGATGGTGGCCCTCGGGCGCTCCATACCCTCGCGCACGGCACAGCTCACCCTCGACGGACTCGACGAGGAGGCGGGGCAGCTCGAGGCCCGAGCCTGGATGGACGTGTCGCCCGAGATGGCGGCCACCGGCCTCTCCCGGGAGACCCTGCAGACCCTGGTGGAGACGTACGGGCGGGCCTATCCGCGCATCCTCGACCTCGTGCGCAAGCTTCCCGACGGCACCGCGCGGCTCTGCCCCAGCAATCCGGAGATCGTGGCTCAGCTCCACCACGCGGTGAGCGAGGAGATGACCGTCTCCCTCCAGGATTTCCTGTTCCGTCGCACGACCATCGGGCAGAGCCCGTGCCTCGGGCTCGACTGCTACGAGGCCGTCGGCCGGCGGATGGGCGCGCTGGCCGGCTGGTCCTCACGCCGCCTGCAGGCGGAGCTCGAGGCGTACCAGGCGGCGGTGGACCGGAGCCTGCGGTTCCGGCGCGCGTGATCCGTGCTATAGTCCGGGCGCCTGACGCGGCGATGCGCACATGTCACGAGCCCGCAATCCGACGGCAATTCACCTCCGGTAGCGTCACCGGCGCCGACCATTCCATGGACTCCATCACCACGAGGAGAACCTCCATGCCCAGCCCCATGACGCGGCTGCGCTCGGCTGCCTGGGCCGGCGCCCTGCTCGTCGTCCTTGCCTTAGCGCCCGCGCCCGCGCTCGCCAAGACGGAGATCCAGTTCTGGCACGCCATGACGGGCCAGCTCAACGACGCCACCAACGAGCTCGTGAAGCAGTTCAACGACAGCCAGTCGGAATACGAAGTCAAACCGCTCCGCAAGGGGACCTATCCCGAAACGCTCACCGCGGCCATCGCCGCCTACCGGCAGCACCAGGCGCCCCACATCGTCCAGGTCTTCGAGGTAGGGACGCAGACCATGCTGCTCTCGGGCGCCGTGTATCCCGTCTACCAGCTCATGAAGGATCAGGAGATCGCCGTCGAGTGGAAGGACTTCATCGCGCCCGTGGTCGGCTACTACTCGAAGGACGGCAACCTCTACTCCATGCCCTTCAACTCGTCCACCCCGATTCTCTACTACAACAAGGACGCCTTCCAGAAGGCGGGGCTCGATCCCTCCAAGCCGCCCCAGACGTGGAAGCAGGTCGAGGAGTACTCGAAGAAACTCATCGCCTCCGGAGCCTCCAAGTGCGGATTCACCACGGGCTGGCCGTCGTGGACCATGGTGGAGAACATGCACGCCTGGCACGACCAGCCCTTCGCGACTAGGCACAACGGCTTCGACGGCCTCGATGCCCAGCTCCTCATCAACAAGGAGTTCGGGGTCATGCACCTGACCAAGCTCACGGAGTGGCAGAAGGGTAACATCTATTCGTACGGTGGGCGTCAGGGCACGGCCGATCCCAAGTTCGTGAACGGCGAGTGCGCCATGCACATCCAGTCCTCCGCCCTCATCGGCGGCTTCACCCGCAGCGTCAAGTTCGCATGGGGCACGGGCCAGCTGCCCTTCTGGGGGCCACCCTACACCAAGGCCACCTCCATCATCGGCGGGGCGACCCTCTGGGTGATGAAGGGCAAGCCGGCCAGCGAGAACCGGGGCACGGCCAAGTTCCTCAAGTTCCTCTCCGAGCCCCCCCAGCAGATGTGGTGGCACGTCACCACAGGCTACCTCGCCATCTCGAACACCGCCGTCAAGAATCTCGAAGCGGGTTATCACTTCAAGAAGTTCCCGGACCAGTACACCGCCTTCGCGCAACTCACCAAGGGGAAGGCCACCGCGAACAGCCAGGGGATCCGCCTGGGGAACTTCGTGCAGATCCGCGACGTGATCGAGGGTGAGATGGAGAACATCTTCGCGGGCAAGAAGACTCCCAAGCAGGGGCTGGACGAGGCGGTGGCCAAGTCCAACGAGATCCTGAAGGAGTTCGCGGCGGCCAACAAGCAGTAGCCGCGCCACGGCGATGCAGCGGACGGTCTTCCGGAACCGGTGGCTGCCCTACCTGCTCGTGCTTCCGCAGATGGCCGTCACCGTGGTGTTCTTTTTCTGGCCCGCGTTCAAGTCGCTGCAGCTCTCGCTCTACCGCGTGTCGCCCTTCGGGGACACCATGACCTTCGTGGGGTTGGAGAACTTCGAGAAGCTGCTCGCCGACCCCGCGTACTACCGGAGCGTGGTGAATTCCTTCGTGTTCGCGGGCGGAGTGACGGTGCTCGCAGTGAGCAGCGCGCTCCTCATGTCCGCCCTAGCCACCCAGAAGATCCGGGGGCTCACCCTCTACCGCACGCTCCTCCTGTGGCCC
>DATGCY010000168.1:0-23717 GCA_035311385.1 Candidatus Methylomirabilota bacterium | reverse complement strand
GCTAGCGGGGAGGACGGGACATGCTGCCGGGCTTGATCATGGACATGCCGCTCATGATCTCGAGCGCCATCCAGTACGCGGCGACCTACCACGGGGAGACGGAAGTCGTCGCGCGCGGCGTGGATGGTGCGATCCACCGCTACAACTATGCCGAGGCGGAGCGGCGCATGCGACGCCTCGCCAACGCGCTCGGACGGCTCGACGTAAAGCGGGGGGACCGGATCGGCACCCTCGGCTGGAACACCCATCGCCACTTCGAGCTGTTCTACGGCGTCTCCGGCTCGGGCGCCGTGCTGCATCCCGTCAACCCACGGCTCTTCGCCGATCAGATCGCCTATATCGTCAACCATGCCGAGGACGCCTGGCTCTTCATCGACGAGGCGACCCTGCCCCTGGCCGAGCAACTCGCCCCGCGGCTCGCGCCCGTCAAGGGCTTCGTGCTCATGGCCGAACGCTCTGCCATGCCGAAGCGCACCACCCTCGGCAGGTTGCTCTGCTACGAAGAGCTCCTCGCCGCCGAGCGGGACGACTACGTCTGGCCGCAGCTCGACGAGCGCAGCGCTTCATCGATCTGCTACACCTCGGGCACCACGGGGGATCCCAAGGGCGTGGTGTACTCCCACCGGTCCTCCGTACTCGTCTCGATGCTCTTCACGGAGTGGGTGTATCGGGGCGGCCGGAACGGCGCGCTGGAAACCTTGATGTCGCTCGCGCCGCTGTTCCACGCCAACGGCTGGTACTTTCCCTACGTGGCGCCCATGACCGGCTCGAAGATGGTGCTGCCCGGGCGCAACTACGAGCCGGCCATGCTCTACGAGCTGCTGGAGGGCGAGCGCGTCACCATCACCGCCGGTGTGCCCACGATGTGGCTCATGCTCACCGACTGGATGGAGCGCGAGGGCCGCAAGCTGCCGCATCTCCGAGCGATCTATTCCGCGGGCACCGCCGCGCCGCAAAGCCTGATCGAGAAGGTCGCGTCCTGGGGCATTGAGATGAGCCAGCTCTGGGGCATGACCGAGGCGCTCGGGCTCACCACCCCGAGCCTGCGCCCGGGCGCGCTCAACCTGCCGCCGGAGCAGCAGCGAGCGGAGCGCATGAACGCCGGCGGCCGCGCGGGCTTCGGCGCGCAGCTCCGCATCGTGGACGACGCGGACCGGCCGCTGCCGCACGACGGCGTGGCCGTGGGGCACCTGCGAGCCAAATCGCCGTGGATCTCGTCCGGCTACTTCAAGGGCACCGGCGATGCGCTCGACCGCGAGGGGTGGCTCAAGACGGGCGATGTCGCCTCGATCGACCCGCACGGCGTTATCGCCATCGTCGACCGGTCGAAAGATCTCATCAAGTCCGGCGGCGAGTGGATCAGCTCGATTGCCCTGGAGAATGCGGCTTGCGGTCATCCGGAGGTGATGCAGGCGGCGGTGATCGGCGCCTTCCATCCCAAGTGGCAGGAGCGCCCACTGCTCATCGTCACGCGCCGGCCCGGGAGCCAGCTCGATCGGGAGGCCCTGGTGGACTTCCTCCGCCCGAGTGTGGCGAGCTGGTGGCTGCCGGACGACGTGGTGTTCGTGTCGGAGATGCCCATGACGGCCACCGGCAAGATCCACAAGCCCACACTGCGCGAGCAGTACCGCGACTACAAGCTGCCAACGGCCTGAGGCGAGTCCGAAGCCACCCGAGGGGGAAATCGACCGTGGAATACACCGACATCCGCTACGAGAAGAAGGACGGAGTCGCCTGGATCACCATCAACCGGCCGGAGGTGCGCAACGCTTTCCGCACCCGCACGGTCGCCGAGCTGACCGACGCCTTCGTGGACGCGCGCTGGGACCGGACGGTGGGTGTGGCCGTGCTCACAGGCGCAGGGGACAAGGCCTTCTGCTCCGGGGGCGATCAGAAGGAGCGAGGGCAGGGTGGCTACTCGCCCGATCAGCGTCCCATGGACGTGGAGGCACTCCACAGCGCGATCCGCCACCTCCCCAAGCCCGTCATCGCCATGGTCAACGGCTTCGCCATCGGAGGCGGGCATGTGCTCCACGTGCTCTGCGACCTCTCCATAGCGGCGGACAGCGCGATCTTCGGCCAGACGGGGCCCCGGGTGGGCAGCGTGGACGCGGGGCACGGCACCGGCTTCCTGGCCCGCATCGTGGGAGAGAAGAAGGCGCGCGAGATCTGGTACATGTGTCGCCAGTATTCGGCCCAGGAAGCCCTGGCCATGGGCCTCGTCAACAAGGTCGTCCCCCTCAAGGACCTGCGCGCGGAAACCGAGACGTGGTGTCGGGAGCTGCTGGAGAAGAGCCCGACGGCGCTCGCCCTGGCCAAGCAGTCCTTCAACGTGGACTCCGAGCAGCGAGCGGGCGTGGCTCAGTTCGCCCTCACCTCGCTCAATCTCTACTACGGCACCGACGAGGCGATGGAGGGGCGCAACGCCTTCGTGGAGAAGCGGCCCGTCGACTTTCGCAAGTTCAGGAAGTAGCCGCGGTTCCTACGGCCGGGAAGCCGACGGCCCGGGCGGCGCCGGAGGCGGCCGTAGATCGTCCCCCTCGATGAGCCACTTGTGGACGCATCCCTCCTCGAGCGCCGAAGCGCTCCAGTCCCGACCTGCGCCGAGGGTGAAGACGAACCCCAGCACGGCAAGGCCGCTCATGATCCCGCATTGCCCGACCTTGAACGGGACCCAGAGCACGTTGAGTGCGGCGGCGCCGACCGTGTAGCCATCGACCGGTCGGTCGGCTCTCGTCGCACCGCCTTCCGCTGCACCTTGGGGAGACTGAGGTGACGGGGTTGCCCCCGGCTGAGCCTGGCCAAGCGCCGCGGGCGGCGGCAGGAGGCCGGCCAGCATCGCCATGAGTACCACGATCACCGCGGTTCTCCGGAATCGTGTCATCGCTCACCTCCGGCTCTGACCTCAAAACATTCCTCATGGTTCCGTGTCTGTGCCTGGCTCAGTGGAAATGCACGCCGCCGTCGATCACGATCACTTGTCCCGTCGTGCTGTCTGTCCGGCAAAAGGTCACCACTTGCTCCGCGATGTCGACCGCGGTCGCGGAGCGTCCGAGCACCATGCTTCGGCGCGCGAGCTCGACCACGTCGCTCGGGATGCGCTTGGCCATGCGCGTGCCCTCCACGAGACCAGGAGCGATGCAGTTGACCGTGATCTCCGGCGCGAGCGCCACCGCGAGACAGCGCGTGAGGTGGATGAGGGCCGCCTTGCTCGATGCGTAGCCGAGAGAGCTGCCGGTGGGCGCCAGGCCCGCCACGGAGGCGATGTTGACGATGCGGCCGCCGCCCTGCCGCTTCATGTGGGGGGCGGCGGCTCGCACGAGCTCAAACGGCCCGCGCACGTTGGTGGCGAACAGGCGGTCCCACACCTCAGTGGTGAGCTTGTCGAGATCGGGGAAGGGGATGCCGATGTTCCACGCGGCATTGTTGACGAGGATGTCGAGGCGCCCGAGGGTATCGGCGGCCCGACCGACGGTGGAGTCGATCGCCGGCGACTCCGTCTGATCGAGCGACAGGGCACAGGTGCGGCGCCCGAGCTGCTCGACGGCCTCGGCCGTCCGGACGGCCCCGTCGTGGTTGCCCACGTACGTGAGGGCGATATCGCAGCCGACGCCGGCCAGAGCGAGGCAGATCGCTCTGCCGAGATCGCCGGATCCTCCCGTGACCAAGGCTACTCGCCCGACGAGATCCATGTGCGATCGCTGTCAATTCGTCGAGGGTGATCGATCTCGCCTCGTTCCGGTCTCGACGGCGATGCGGCGTCGCGCGGCGGGGGCGAGCATGACGAGTCCGGCCAGCAGCAGGATCCAGGTCGCCGTGTGGGGGACAGGCGCCGGGGTGGCGGAGAAAAGAATCGGCAGCTCGGTGCTCGTCGGCGGCGCAGAGAAGAACTCGAGATACGCCGGTGGCTGCAGGAAGTCCGCAAAGAAGGGGTTGGAGAACGTTCCCCCCGCGATGGCGTACCCGAATCCGTGCACGGTGAGCTGTGGTGACTCGATCCTGACGAGATTGTCCACCGCGAAAGGCTCGTTCCCCGGGATGGGAGTTCCCGTGGGCTGCAAGCTAAGAATCTCCGAGCCATTTCGTGCGCCGGCGATGGCCGTGATGAGGTAAAAGCCCGATGCGTCTGGCGTGTCGACCGTGGTGAAAGTGCCGCCCGCGGTGATGCCGGCCCCGGAATACGTCCAGTTCCAGTTAAGAGCTGTGGCCGGAGTCGCCCCGGCGGCCAGGGCCGCGACGCTCACGAGGGCGAGCCCTATCAGGGTCCGTTTCCTCAAAGCGTGATCTCCTCCTCGACCTCGATCGGTGACACGATCCCGTGGTCAGCGCAGGCGCGGCCCGGGATCCATGTGCAAGAGGGCCCGCCCACCCATCGGGTACCACTCCGGCATGAGCGTGACGGCCTGGCCGACGACATGGAGATCGCGCCAGCATTCGGCGAGCCGGCTCTCGCGCCGGTACGAGGTGCTGCCGCCATGCCGAAACATCAGATCCATCGCCGCGCGGGCGCTGTCGGCGGCATAGGCGGCGGCCAGCCGGCAGCGTGCCCGCTGCTCGAGTGTCGTCTCCTCCCCACCGGCCACGGTGTTCCAGACTTCGGTGATCGTCGCCCTTCGGTAGGCGCGGCCGGCGTTGAGGATGGTGTCGGCTCGGCCGACCGCGTCCTGCACCTGCGGATCGTCGCAGAGTCGGGCGGTCCGGCCGCGCGGGGTCTTGTCCCCGGCCAGCTCGATCAGCGCCTCGATACCGGCCCGCGCGATGCCCGTGATCACCGCACTGTGGTGGGGCCCGACCCAGGCCTGGGCGGGCAGCTGGTACGACACCCCCGACCAGCGCTTCCACTGGTTGTCGAGCGGCACGCCCGCGTGCACCATGACCCGCCGCTCCGGCAAGAAGACGTCGTCGACCGTCCAGTCGAAGCTGCCCGTCGCGCGCAGTCCGGACACGTCCCAGGTGCCTTCAACGACCTGCGCATCCGAGCGCTCGAAGACTCCCCGCCAGTGGATCGAGGAACCGTCCGGGCTGCGGCGTGGTTGATCGCCGTCGAGAATCTGGAAGCTTCCCAGCATCCAGGCGCTCTCCTGAGAGCCGGTGCCGAAAGGCCAGCGACCGGTGACCCGGTAGCCGCCGTCGACGGGCACGGCGCGCCCGCCTCCCATCACGGCGGTGCCCGCGACGACGGTGTCGGGCCCGTGGGCAAAGATCTCGCGGACGCCTTCGTCGGGCAGGCCGAGGGTGACGAGCTGCGCGATGCTGTTGTTGGCCAGATTCCAGCCGACCGAGCCGGCCGCCTCGGCGAGCAGCTCGACGACCCGGACGTAGGTCAGCGGGTCGAGCTGGAGCCCGCCCATCGAGCGCGGAATGACCATGCTGTAGAAGCCCGCCGCGTGGAACTGCTCGACAAGCGCCTTCGGCAAGCGCTGCTCGCGCTCGATCTCGTCGCGATAGCCGCGGATGACCGGACCGAGAGCGGCGGCGGCCCGCACCGGGGACTGCGCCTCGATGTCCTCGGGCAGGCGCTTGTCTGGGGCAAGGTCACGCATCGGGGGCGGCCTTGGCCCAGGAGTGAATGACCGGAAGGACTTCTTTGGCGTAGAGACGGAGGCCGGACTCGGCGAGGTCGTAGGGTGTGCCGCCGAAACGGAACGATGTCGCCAGCTCGAACTCGCCCACGATGCCCTTGCGCTCCTCGAGCTTGCGCAGGATCCGATACGGCGTGCCCCACACCGCGGCCTCCATGAAGGCGGAGACGATTCCGTCCATGCCGACCTCCTTGGCCAGGGCGATCTTCTGCGCGTAGGCGTCGTACCCCTTCACGGTGCTGAAGTGCGGGCCCAGCAGCTCATAGTGGTAGAAGTTGCTCTCGACGAACTTCCCCATGTAGCGGCGCGCCTTGTCTTCCGCGCCGTCCATGGTGGACGTGCACACGCAGAAGTCGGCGAGCAGAGGAGCCCCCGCCGCGCTTCCATGCATCTCGCGCACCAGCTCGCGGTGCTTCTGGATCGCCGGCATACGCATCGGCCACGGCCGATCCGCAAACATGACCATGCGCGCATTCAACCGCGCCGCCGAGACCACCGAGTCGTCGGAGGAGGCGACCGCGTACAGGCGGCCGTCGAAGCTCCGCGTCGGACGCGGCCGGATCTCGGTCCTCGGCTGCCGGTAGAGCGGCCCGTTCCCCTCCATGACGCCGGTGCGCAGGCCGCGCATGATCATCTCCGAGGCCTCGTCGAATCGCTCCCGCGACTCGTCCATGGTGCCCCGGAAGGCTTCGAACTCACGCCGGGCGAGGCCGCGACCGATGCCGAGGCGGAGACGTCCGCGGCTCAAGTGGTCGAGGATGGAGACCTGCTCGGCCACCCGCAGGGGATCGTGCCAGGGCAGGATCACCGCGGCGGTGCCGAGGCCGACGTCGGGACACTCTGAGGCGAGGTAGGACATGAGCTGAAGGTTGTCCGGGCAGAACGAGTAGTCATTGAAGTGATGCTCCACCGACCACAGCACGTCGAAGCCCAGGTCGGCGGCGAGGCGGGCGAGCCGGAGCTCTTCATCCCACACCTCTCCATCCGACACGTTGGTCCAGCCGTAGCTGGCGAACACCATCTGGAGACCGACGTCCATCGCGCGCCCTCCCGCGCTGCTCCGGTGGCAGCGGCATCGTCAGCAGGAGGCGAGTGTAGCGCAACCGCGAGGCGAGCCGGAGGGCATAGTGGCGACCGGTGCGGCCGCCCAGCCACCCCGAGCGCCATGCGGCTGCAGCCGGCCGGGCCATCCTTGACCCTCTGTCTGTCTCCAGCTAGGCTCGGTTCACCTTTGGCACGGAATACCGGAGTGAAGCGGAGAAGCGAACCCAAGAGTGAAAGGACGAACGATGACGGCGAGCCCACCATCACAGATCATCTCGGTCAGCGACTTGGGGTGGCAGGAGTTTCAGCCCGGAATCAGCTTCAAGATTCTCTGGCAGGATTCGGCGACCAAGCGCCGCGCTCAGATGACGCGTTTCGCGCCCGGCGCGCAGCTCCCCCTTCACCGGCACGTGGGCGACGAGCTGATCTTCGTCATCGAAGGTGCTGTCTCGGATGAGTCCGGGACGGTGATGGCCGGGAACGCAGGCTACCGTCCCAACGGATGCGTCCACACCGTCACGTCCAAGAACGGCGCCACGGTGCTGGCCGTGCTTACTGGCGACATCGAACCCGTCACGACCCGCGGGGACGCTCCGCCGTCCCAGATCTTCACGCTGAGCGACGTGCCGTGGGTAGACGCGCGCCCGGGAGTCCGCCAAAAGCGGTTCTGGGAAGACAAGGCGACCGAGCGCCGTGCCTTGCTGGCGCGCTTCGAGCCGGGGGCGACGCTCCCCGCGCATCGTCACGTGGGCGACGAGCTGATTTTCCTCATCGAGGGCGCGAACGCGGACGAGTCGGGCGTCGTGGCGACCGGCCAGATGAACTACCGCCCGAACGGCTGCGTGCACACGGTCACAAGTCAGCATGGAGCGACGGCGCTCGCCGTCGTCTGGGGCCGCACGGAACCCGTGTGAGCGGCACACGCGCGCATGCTGCCTCGCCACGAAGTCCGCGGCGTTCACTGTCGACCGCGCGCGACGATCCTCCCGGAACGATTGATGGCGGCCCTGTGACCACGGGCGCATGCTGACGTGCCGAGCCCGGGGCCACGAGATGGCAGGAGGGTAGTCTGGCGGCGGAATGCGGTCAAGGATACGCGGGATGGATCATCTTGCCTCTCCGCGAGGTCGATGGCACTCTCGTCGCCGCACCTTTCTATCAGCGCTGAGCAGCGACGAGGTCCGACGTATGCAGTGCCGGCTCGCTGACGAGCCGGCCCATGAGGATTCGTCATGACGCATGGTTCGGCCATCTATCCGAGCCTCGAAGGCAAGGTCGTGTTCGTCACGGGAGGCGGCTCGGGCATCGGCGCGGCCATCGTGACTGGATTCGTGCGCCAGAAAGCCCTCGTGGGCTTCGTGGACATCGACGAGCCCGCGAGTACTCGGTTGCTTCGGGATCTCGAGGGTACCGGGCCGCCTCCGCGGTTCATCCGGTGCGATGTTCGCGACATCGACGCCCTGCGGACCGCCATCGGCACCGTCCAGGCGGAGCTCGGTGACATCGGCGTCCTCGTGAACAATGCCGCGCGCGACGATCGCCACGCCATCGAGAGCGTCACCGTCGAGTACTGGGATGAGCGGGTGGCCGTCAACCTCCGCCATCAGTTCTTCGCCACTCAGGCCGTCATCGATCAGATGAAGCGGCGGGGTGGCGGCTCCATCATCAATTTCGGTTCCATCTCCTGGATGACCGCGTCGGGCGGTATGCCCGCCTACACCACGAGCAAGGCAGCCGTGCACGGTCTGACTCGTGGCTTTGCCCGGGACCTCGGTCCGTACAACATCCGCGCCAACACCATCACGCCGGGCTGGGTGATGACCGAGCGCCAGCTCGCCCTGTGGGTGACGCCGGAAAGCGAGGTGCAGATGGACCAGGCCCAGTGCTTGCGCGGCCGCCTCAAGCCCGAGGACATCGCCAACATGGTCCTCTTCCTCGCGTCGGACGATGCGCGGATGATCACCTCGCAGAACTTCGTCGTCGATGCCGGTTGGACCTAGACGGCTTCTTTTCTGCCCGCGGGCGCGCCCTCGCGCTAGGGCGCGTACGAGCCGAAGTACGACGCGGTGATGATCCGGCTCTTCGGCGAGACCGTCTTCATCTCCTTCACCCAGAGATCCAGGTTGGCCACGTCGCCATAGATGCCGCGGAGGTCCTTCGGCGACTCGGACAGCGAGGCCTCGAAGTCGTCCCAGTGGGTCGGCAGGACGATCTTCGGATAGTTGAGCGCCTTGACGAGCCGGGGCGTGAAAGCGTGGGTGTTGTTCGAAAACAGCGGCGCGATGAGGGCGACGTCGGGCCGCAGGCCCGCAATGGCCCGCTCGATGTAGTTGCCGGAGCTCATGAGGAAGACGCTGTACTTGCCGCCGATGGTCAGCACGTAGATGAGGGTGTCCCCCTCGGGCAGGTCGCCCAGCTTGGTCGGTGGCGCCGAGGGGACGGAGACGACGTGGCCAGGCACCGCGTACTTCTTCGTGCCACCCATGGAGTGCACGCTCGGGAAGGCTTCGATGGTGTAGCCGTCGAACTGCATGTACTCGCCGCCCTTGACCTGCACGATCTTGCCTTCCGGCACGCCGGCCGCCCGCATGAGATTGGCGTGGCTCTCCGAGCCGATGACCATGGCGCCCGTCTTCTTGGCGATGTAGGGTACGTCGGCCATGTGATCCCAGTGACCATGGCCGATGAGGATCTGGTCCGCCTTGCTCACGTGCTGGTCGATGAGGGTGGTGTCGGTGGGGAGGACGGCGTCCATCTTCAGCTTGTTCTGGAGGAAGCCCGACTCGAACCGGTTGAACCAAGGATCGATGAGGATGGTCTTGTTGCCGAAGGTGATTTCCCAGCCGTTGGTGCCGAACCACTTGAAGTTGACGCCGGCCGTGCCCGGTCCGCCCCCCCGGGGCGACGGCTCCGCGCCTTCCGCCACACCGGGGGCGAGCAGAGATCGGCCGAGATTCGCGGCGGCGGCGATGCTTGCCGTCACCCCGGTGGCCAGAAACCCTCGCCGGGACCATTCCGTATCCACGAAGCACATGTCGGTCTCCTCTCGAATGAGGCGCGTGAGCGTTCTTCGTGATAGTAGCGCGCCTTGACTAGTCGTGGGCGGTGGCCTAGCTTTCTCGCAGCTTGAGGATGCCGACACGTCTTCTCGTCACTGGAGCCGGCAGCGGGCCCGGCAACAATCTGATCCGAAGCCTGAAGACGGGTGCTCCCTCCCTCGTCGTTGCGGGATGCCACAGCGATCGCTTCGTCCTCAAGAAGTCGGCGGCCGAACGCAACTTCCTCGTGCACCCCGCGACTCATCGCGCCTTCTCACGAGACCTCGGTCGACTGCTCGACCGCGTGCGCGTGGATCTCGTCATCCCGACCACGGACGCGGATGTGTGGGCACTGTCCGGCGTCCGGGGCAGGCTTCGCGACCGGGTCTTCCTGCCGCCCCGATCGATGATCGCCCTCTGCCAGGACAAGTATCGGCTCAGCCGCTGGCTCAGGTCGCGCGGCGTGGCGGCTCCCCTGACGTACGCCGTGCCGAGCCTCGCCAGGGTGCCTGGAATCTTTCGCCGCCTAGGCGCCACGCCGCTGTGGTGTCGGGTGCGCGCGGGCAGCGGCTCGGTCGCCGCGATACCGGTCCGCAATCCCCGGCAGGCGCAGGCCTGGATGGCGTACTGGGCGACCATGCGGGGCGTTCCCGTCAGGTCGTTCACGCTCTCCGAGTACTTGCCGGGCCGCGACTTCGGGTGCCAGAGCCTCTGGGCCCGTGGCCGACCCGTGTTGACAAAGGCGTTCGAGCGCCTGTCTTATATCGCAGCCGGCGGTCATCCGAGCGGGGTGTCGTCGGTGGCGGCGCTCGCCAAGACGGCCGCCGATCCTCAGGTGCGAGAGGTGACGACCCGCGCGGTGCGCGCGCTCGGACGAAACGTCGCGGGGTTGTTCAGCGTCGATCTCAAGGAGGATAGCGCGGGCACGGTGTGCGTGACCGAGATCAACGCGGGACGGTTCCTGGCGGGGACGAACCTGCTCGATGTCAGCGGCAAGCACAACATGGCGGTGACCTATGTACGGCTCGCCCTCGGGGAGAGGGTGGGCTTTCTCGAGGAGCCCGAGCAGACGAGGGAGCACTACATGGTTCGGGATGTGGACACGCTGCCGGGAGTGTTCCCGGCGGAGGAATTCTTCACGGGGATCGAGGACGCGCGGACCTAGCCGGCGAGCGCTGAATCTTCAGCACTACACCTTTCACATGGAGGAGGACCAGCATGCCTTTCGTACCGCCCGTCCCAGCCTACGTGACGCGCACCGTGGTCATCCAGGTCACGGGACCCAAGGACTCGGCTCTGATCAAGCAGCTCAACCGGGACCTGAAGAAGCTCGCGCGGAAATACGGCGCGACCCTCAAGACGACGGCGAGGAGCCGGCGGCGGAAGGCCACCCGAGCGAAGCGCAAGCGCTCGTAGGGGAGACGGAGCGGCCGGTCCCCGCCCAGTAGACGGGGCCGGCGCCTCGGTACAGACGCGTGGTGACCATGCGGGGCGATCAGACCAGCCGCTCGAGCTCGAGCCGCGCCGGCCCGAGCCACGCCTGCATATCCATCTCGCCGAAGAGTTGATTGGCGGCGGCGATGTGCCGACGCGTGGCCGCTGGATCCATGCCCTGTGCCAGGGCGCGACCGAGCGCGCGATGGCTGTGCGCCATCAGCGGGCGCATGCCGAGCTCCTCCGCCTTCGTCAGCGCCTTGTCGGCATAGTCCGCGGCTCGGGCCAGGTTCAGCGGATTCGACGCGAGGGTGATCTCCGCGAGGAGACGGAGCGCCCAGCCCTCGAACCCTGGCTCCGTGTGCGCGCGGGCGAGCTCGAGCGCCTGCTCCGCATGCCGTCGCGCCACGTCGGGTCGGCCCGCAAGGAGATGCACCTCGCCCAGATACACGAGGAGCAGCGAGTGGCCGCCCATCAGATTCATGGCGACTCCCTGGGTCACCGCGGCCTCCGTAAGCGAGAGCGCCTCTGGCAATCGCCCGGCCAGCCCGTAGGCAGAGCCGAGGGCGGAGGCGAGCCTCGGAAACCACAGCGGGCTGTTGCCGGCGCGGACGGCCTGCAGGCCCAGCTCGAGCGCATCGATGGCCTTGTCGGCGTGCCCGCGACGGAGGTACGCCCAACCCAGGCCCGCGTAGGCGACGGCGCGGCTCAGAGGATGATCGCCCGATAGAACCAACGCGACGGCCTCTTCTCCGAGCGCCACCGCCTCGGAGAATTCGCCGAGCTCCGACAGGCACCAGGCCAGGCAGGTCCGGGAATGGATGGCGGGCGGTTGGGGCATGCCGAATCGCTGTCCCACCGGCTGGTTGACGAGCGACTGGAGATTCTGGCGAAAAGAGGCCACCGCCTCCCTGTACTCGGCTCGCGCGAAGTAGATCTGCCCCAGCCACGTCGCCGCCACGATCTGCAGGCCGAAGTCTCCGATCTCGCTGGCGACGGCAAGGGCGCGCTTCCCCGACTGGATCGCACGATCCTGGTCGCCCGTCAGGCGGAAGTAGTCGGTCAGATACGCGACGACCCGTCCCAGCCTCTGCCGGTCGGGGAGCGCGGCGGCCAGCGCCTCCGCCTCGTAGAGGCGCTCGAGGATGGTCCCGAACTCGCCAAGCGGCTGGAGAGCGTTGCGAAGGTCGAACCGAAGATCGATGGCCTGCTCGCGCAACTCCCGAGTCGGGGGCAGATGTTCGATGGCGCTGAGCGCCTGGTCGAACCACACCACGGCTTCCCGATTGGCAGAGCGGGCGAATGCCTTCGTCGCCGCCTGCCGCAAGTACGGGGCCGCCTTGTCCCACAGCTCGGCGTCGAGGGCGTGACGGGCCAGCCGCTCGACCTGCTCACTCAGCCGTTCCGAGTAGAGCTGCTCGAGAGCTTCCACGATCCTGGCGTGGACCCGGCGCTGCTGTTCCCGCAGCAGCGAATTGTAGGCGACCCGGCGGGTCAAACCGTGCTTGAAAACGTAGTGGGGCTCCTGGAGGAGGCTGATGTCGTAGAGGAACTCGGCGGCGCGGAGGCGGGCCAGGGCATCGCGGAGCTGGTCCTCTGGCATGTCGGCGACGGTCTGGAGCAGGGCGACGGGCACGTTCTCGCCGATCACCGAGGCCGCCTGGAGGAGGGCCTTGTCCCGGGGAGCGAGACGGTCGATCCGCGCCGCGAGCACCGCCTCCACCGAGGCGGGCACGCGCAACGTCTCGATGGGCTTCGTCAGACGATAGTCGCCTCGCTCTCCCACGAGGGCGCCGTCTTCGATCTTCATCCGGACGCTCTCCTCCAAGAAGAACGGATTGCCTCGCGTCTGCTCGATGAGGAGCTGCTTGAGTGGCTCGACCTGCCGCTCGTCTCCGAGCATCGTGCGGAGCAGCGCCTCCGCCTCCTGGCGAGCCAGCGGGTGGACGCTGAGTTGGGTGTAATAGCTCGTGCTCGCCCACGAGTGGCGGTAGTCCGGGCGATAGCTGACGAGGAGCAGGACGGAAGCGTCGGCAATGTGCAGGACGAAGCTGTCCAGCAGCGCCTGGGTCTCGGAGTCAATCCACTGCAGATCCTCGAAGACGACGCACAGCGGCTGCGCCTGGCTCTCCCTCAGCACGAGGCGCCTCACCGCGCTCATCGTCTGCTCTCTGCGCAGGCGAGGATCCAGGGCCTGCCATTCCGGGTCGTCCACCGGCACGTCGAGGAGCGAGAGGAGGGCGGGGACAATGCCGGCCAGCTCCGGGTCGAGTGCCATCACCCGGCCGACCACCTTATCGCGGACCTCCTGCTGGTTCTCCCGCTCGTACACGTCGAAGTACCCTCGGAGGAGGTCGATGACGGGACGGTAGGCGGTCGACTTGTCGTAGGAGAAGGCGCCGGTCTTCACGATTCGCCAGCCGGGCATTCGCTCGGAGCGGGCGAACTCGTAGAAGAGTCGCGACTTTCCCACTCCCGGCTCTCCCACGAGGCCGACCACGCGTCCGTGACCACGGGCTGCCGTCTGCATCGCCGCGTCGAGTTGGGCCAACTCTTCCTCGCGGCCCACGAAGCTGGTCAGGCCACGGGCCGCCGCTACCTCCATGGGCCAGCGCGCGATGCCCGTGCCCGTCACCAAGTACACCTCGACAACGGCTTGGAGACCGCGGATCGAGCGAGGACCGAGGGGAACCGCCTCGACGTAGCCCTCGACCAGCCCAAAGGTATCCGCGGTGGCGAGAATGGACCCCGGCTCTGCCATCTGTTCCATGCGGGCGGCCAGATGCGTGGTTTGTCCCACCGCCGAGTAGTCCATCCTGAGGTCGCTGCCGATGGCTCGGACCACGACCTCGCCGGAGTTCAGCCCGACCCGGATCTGCGGCTCGATCCCGTGCAGCCGGCGCACGTTTTCCGCGTACCGCTTCACCGACTCCTGCATGCGAAGCGCGGCGTAGCAAGCCCTCACCGCATGGTCCTCGTGGGCGAGGGGAGCGCCGAACAGCGCCATGATCCCGTCTCCCATGACCTGGTTGACCGTGCCCTCGTAGCGGTGCACGGCTTCCATCATCCGTTCGAGGACCGGATCGAGGAGCTTGCGCGCATCCTCGGGATCGCGCTCGACCAGGAGCTCCAGCGAAGACCTCAGGTCGGCGAACAACACGGTGACGCGCTTGCGCTCACCTTCGAGCGCGCTCTTCGAAGTGAGGATTTTTTCGGCGAGATGCTTCGGCGTGTAGGCGTCGGGTGAAGCCCGGCGCGGCGAGAAGCTCTCGCTCACGGAGCGCCCACATTCCGGGCAGAACTTCACCGTGGGAGCGAGCTGCCCTCCGCAATTGGAACACACTCGGCCCAGCCGGGCGCCACACTGCTCACAGAATTCCGCCCGGGAGGGATTCGTGTGCTGGCACCCGGGACACTGCATCACGGCCTCTCTGCGAAGATGACGCTCATGTAGGCGCGCAGAGCTTAGCCCGGGAAGGGGGAGCGATCAAGCATGGGCGCCGACCGGGGCACCGACGTTGGCTCGCCCTCGGCGATCGCCCGCGGCCGCGTTGACCTTCGACGGCCCCTCGCTCGTGAGCCCGAGGCGTCTTCTTCAGGCGCTCGAGGAGCCCACGGCCGCCTGGGCGCGCGCCCCTAGTCGCGCAGCTTGAAACGCTGGTGCCAGATGGACTCGGCGCCCGTGCCCACCGTGGCCACCCGAACGTCCAGCAGATATGGCTCGCCGGCGCTGATGGCCTCCACGCCGCGACGCAGAGCGGCTTCGAGGGCCTGGGGCTCGCGGACGGCCGCCCCCTGGATTCCCTGCGCTTTCGCAAGCATCACGAAGTCGATGTCGGGATCGCCGAGATATACCTCCGGATACTTCTTCTGCTTGGCCATCTCGCCACCGAAGGTGTGGAAGTTGGTCCGCACCGTCTGATAGTTGAGGTTGTTCCACACGATGGTCAGGATGGGCAGGCCGTAGCGTGCCATGGTCCAGAAGCCCGAGGCGCTGTACATCACCGCGCCGTCGCCCACGCTGCACACGACCGGGCGGTCAGGAGCGCCGAGTTGCGCCCCCACCGCCGCGCCGATGCCATGCCCGAGGGAGGCGCCGAAGGTCCGCACGAGGCGCCATTGGCGTTTGTCGAAGCCAAATGGCATGAGGTGATCGGCGTTGCGGAAGCTCTCCGACACCACCAGCGTGCCTTCGGGCAGCACGGTTCCCGCCACGTGCGCGAGGTAGTTCGGGTGGATCGGCTGCTCGCCGGCGTGTCCGTGAGCCTCGTCGAGGAGCTGCTGCACCCGTTGCTTGCCCTTGGACCGGAGGGTGGCGGCCCGCCGCGCCAGATGTGGGAGCTGCGCGTGGGCCTCCTTCCATGAGGCGTTCAGCGCGGCGAGGGTGTGCCGCACGTTGCCCCACACCGCGATGTCGAGGGGGAAGGTGTTGCCGAGCAGCGACGGATCGTGGCCGATGGCAATGACGGTGCCCGCCTCGCGGAAGCGAAGGTCCGTGGGATTGCCGCGGGTGTTCTGCCGGTAGCCGATGCAGCACACGACGTCGTAGCTCTCCTCGGAGAGATTCTCGACGCCCCCGAGGTAGTAGGGATGGTGCACGGGGAAGCTCGCGTAGTCGAAGATGCCGGTGGCCACGGGCAGGGCGAGGCGCTCGGCGAGAGCGAGGATCTCCTCCTCCGCCCCCGCGGCGCCGATGTCGGGGCCGCAGACGAGGAGCGGCTTCTCGGCGTTCAGCAGCGCGTCCCAGATCGCGTGGAGCACGCTCGAGTCCGGGAGCAGGCCCGTGTGGGGTGGGTCCGCGGCCTGGATGACGGCCTCCACGTTGGTCGCCTCTAGCGCGGAGCTCGCGTAGGCCACGTAGACGGGACCGGTGGGGAAGGTGGTGGCGTCCTTGAACGCGCGCCGGGTCACTGTGGGAATGCCGCCCGCCTCCCAGACTTCCCAGCGCCGCTTCGTGATGTCCTCGACGGCGCCCATCTGGGAGAAGCCGCCGCTCGCCACCAGGGCGCCGTGGTCGCCGTAAGAGCCCACATCGCGCATGGCCGCGGTCACCACCATGGGCGTGCCGTCGAAGTAGGCGTTCTGAAGCTGGCCCGAGCCCTGCCGCGTTCCCGCGGCGAGGTGCACGTTGACGAAGGCGGGCTTGTGTGCGGCCTTCGCGTAGCCGTCCGCGGCCGAGAGTACGAGCGACTCCGCGAGGAGAAGAATCGGCTGAACGCCGGGCACGGTCAGGAGCGCATTGAAGAACCCCGCCTCCGCGCTACCGGTATTGGTGAAGGCGTAGCGAACGCCCTGCGCCAACAACTGATGGACCAGGAGCTCCCCGCCTGTTCCGAATACCCGCTTCTTCTCCATCTCTCACTCCTCGTGGAGGCTGCTTCGTTCGGTTCGCGCCCGGGTAGCGGCTCCTCGCTGCATACCACGCCCGACCCGCTCTCGCAACGGCCACACCCGGCAGGATGCCCACCGGCAATGCCCTTGCGAAAGGAGCACAGGGGAAGAGCTGCCGCCTCGACGCTATGCTATGGTGAGGCGGGCATGTCGCGTTCGACCCGCAATTTCTGAGGAGGGGAGCATGGACCTCAAGGACGCCGAGAAATACTACGCGAGCATCGGGTTCAGCCGACGCACCGGATTCGGAGAGCGTCCCGCTCTCCTGATCATCGACTGCAATCACGGCTGCTCGGACCCGGCCGTCTCCCCGATGGCCATCAGCATGGACGCGGAGATCAAGAACATCCGGCGCCTCCTCGATCTCGCGCGTAGCAAGGGATTCCCCGTCGTGCATACCACCGTGGTGTACACCGACGAGCGCTTCCGTGATGGCGGGTGGTTCATCAAAAAGGTTCCGAGCCTGGAGGTGCTCCGGCCCGGCTCCAAGGAATCTCAGATCGTGCCCGAGTTGGCCCCACGCGCGGGCGAGCTCGTGCTCGAGAAGCGCTTTCCCTCCGGCTTCTATGGGACCAACCTCCACTCCTACCTCACCGCCTGCCAGGTGGACACGGTGATCGTCACGGGTGATTCCACCAGCGGCTGTGTCCGGGCCACCGTAGTGGACGCGGTGTCCTCGGGCTTCCGCGTGGTCATTCCCCGCCAGTGCGTGGCCGACCGCGTCGAGCTCACTCACGTGGTCAACCTGTTCGACATGGATGCCAAGTACGGCGACGTGATGGACGTAGGCGAGGTGGTCGCCGCCCTCGAGCGGCTTCCCGCCTCGCGGACGGCTCGATGAGGCGCGCCGGCCTCGCCCTCATCGGCTTTCTCCTCCTTGGCTTCGCCGAGCCCGCTGCCCTCTCCGCCCAGGAGAAGGTGCTCCGCGTGCGGATCGGGTCGGACATCACCGGTCTCGACCCCGCCAAGCTCTTCAACATCGAGAACCAGGTGATCTGCAATCACATCTACAACGGCTTGGTGCGCTACGAGTACGAGAAGAACGGTGCCATCGTGCCCGATCTGGCCGAACGGTGGGACGTGTCGACCGACGGGCGGACGTACACCTTCCATCTGCGCAAGGGTGTGAAGTGGCACAAGGGCTACGGCGAGTTGACCGCGGATGACGTGAAGTTCTCCTACGAGCGCGTGCTGGACCCCAAGACCGCGTCGCGCTATCAGGGCGAGTTCAAGCTGGTGGAGGCGGTGGAGGTCGTGGATCCGCTCACCGTGCGGATCCGGCTCAAGTCGAAGTATCCCGGCTTCCTCAACAAGGTCGCCGCTTACAACCAGGGCTTTGTGATCAGCAAGAAGGCCATGGAGAAGCTCGGCGACCAGTACGCGACCAATCCCGTGGGCACGGGACCGTTCGTGTTCGAGAGCTGGTCGCCCAAGAACCAGGTGGTGCTCCTCGCGAACAAGGAGTATTTCGGGGGCGCGCCCAAGCTGGATCGGGTGGTGTTCAAGCTGATCCAGGAGGAGACCACGGCGGAAATCGCGCTCCAGCGGGGCGAGATCGACGTGTTTTTCGCTCTTCAGAATGCCGAAGTGATCGATCGGCTCTCCAAGGCTCCCGGCATCACCGTGCAGCGACGCACGGCCAATCACACGATCAACGCCGTGCTCAACAGCACCTACGAGCCGCTGGGGAAGCCCCAGGTGCGGCTGGCCATCGCGCACGCGCTCAACCTCAAGGCGCTCCGCGAAGTGTTCTTCAATGGGCTCAAGGGGCAGCCGAACTGGGTGCTCACCTCGAGCTTCGAGGAGTCGGCCAAGGACCTCACGGAGTGGCCCTACGATCCGGACAAAGCCAAGGCCCTCCTGCGCGAGGCCGGCTATCCAAACGGATTCAAGCTCACCATCACTTCGCCGACCCTCCAGCCCTACGACAAGGTCGCCGTGGTGCTCGCCGACGACCTCCGCAAGGTAGGTCTCGACACGAACGTGCAGCTCCTGGAGCGGGCGGCGTACCTGGCCGCGCGCGGCGCGGGCACCCCGCAGGTAGTGATCACCGGGGTGACTGGCCCCGCCGATCCCGACCAGCCGCTGTGGAACCTCCTCCACTCCTCGAGCTTCCCGCCCGGCCTCAATACCGCGCGCTACAAGGGCATCGATCAGCTGCTGGAGGCGGCTCAGGTCGAGCTCGACCGGACCAAGCGGCTCGCCCTCTACCGTCAGATCCAGCTGAAGCTACGCGAAGACGTCCCCATAGTGCCGCTCTACAACGACCAGCTCTTCGCGGCCACCCGCGCCGGGGTGAAGGGCTTCGCTCCCGACCCGCAGTTCACGATGAACGCATATCCGGTGACCATCGAGAAGTAAGAGGGCGCGAGGGTGCGGGCGTTCCTGCTCACGCGGCTGGGGTTCCTCATCGTGAGCGTGTTCGGTGCCTTCACCATCGCGTTCCTCGTCATGCGCCTCATTCCCGGCGATCCCGCCCAGGTCATCCTCGGCGACTACGCCACGAAGGAATCGATCGCGCGCCTCCGCGAGACGCTCGGCCTGGATCGTCCCGTGTGGGTACAGTACGTGAGCTTCGTGGGCCGGGCGCTCCGCGGCGACTTCGGCGTATCGCTGGTGACCCAGCGTCCCGCCTTCTTTGAGGTGTTCTCCGTATTCCTGCCCACCATCCAGCTCGCGGCGGCGGGCGCCCTCGTGTCTATGCTCATCGGCGTTCCCGCGGGCGTGCTCGCGGCCACCCGCCGGAACCGTCCTCTCGACTACGTGACCATGACCCTCGCCCTCGGCAGCATGTCCATGCCCGTGTTCTGGCTGGGGCTGCTCCTGCTCTTCGTGTGCTCGTTCACACTGGGCTGGACGCCCACGGTGGGGGCGGGAGGCGATGAGGGCTGGCTCAGCATGCTGCATCATCTCGTCCTGCCCGCCCTTGCGCTCGGGCTGTCCCTGGGGGCGATGGTCACGCGCATGACCCGCTCGGCCATGCTCGAGGTGCTGCGCCAGGACTACATGCGGACGGCGCGGGCCAAGGGGCTGCGCGAGCTGCTGATCATCGGCAAGCACGGCCTCCGCAACGCCGCCTTGCCGATCGTGACCATCCTCGGCATCAATTTCGGGATCCAGCTCGGCGGCACCATTCTCATCGAGACGGTGTTCGCCCGACCCGGAATGGGGAGCCTGCTCATCTCGTCCATCTACCAGCGCGACTATCCACAGGTCCAGGCGCTCGTGATGGTCTTCGCGACCAGCGTGGTTTTCGTCAACCTGCTCGTCGACCTCGTGTACGCCGTGTTCGACCCGCGGGTCCGGCGGTGACTCCGTCGCTCGGGGGAAACTCGGCCACTCTCCCCGGAATCGGCGCGACCCCCGCGTCCATCGATCGCAGGGGAACGGAGATAGGGTTGCGCGGCCGGCTTCGTCGAAGCGTCGTCATCTTTGCAGGTGGTGCCGTGCTCCTGGTCGTGGTGGCGGTGGCCCTCCTCGCTCCAGTCATCGCCTCGTACAACCCCATCGCCAACAGCTTGGTGGATCGGCTCAAGCCCCCGAGTCGCGCACACCTCTTCGGCACCGACGACTTCGGGCGAGACGTGTTCAGCCGGGTGGTGTGGGGAGCCCGCGTGTCACTGCTGGTGGCCGCGGTGATCGTATCCGTGGCTGCGTTGGGCGGGGGAGCGGTCGGCCTCGTCAGCGGCTACCTTGGAGGCCGCCTCGATCAAGCGGTGATGCGAATCGTCGATATGATGCTCGCCTTCCCCGCCTTGCTCCTCGCGCTCGCCCTCATGGCCGGCCTCGGCTCGAGTCTCCTCAACGTCATCCTCGCCATCACGGTGGCCTTCCTGCCTCGCTTCACCCGGCTGCAGCGAGCGGTGACCCTGGCCGTGCGCGAGCGCGAGTTTGTGACGGCGGCGGTGGCGCTGGGGAGCAGCCAGGGCCGGGTCCTCCTGCGCCACGTCGCCCCGAACTGCCTCGCCCCCGCCCTCGTGATGCTGACGGTGAGCGCGGCGGACGCCATCCTCGTGGAGTCGTCGCTCAGCTTCCTCGGACTGGGGGTGCAGCCCCCCGCGCCCACGTGGGGAGCGGTAATCAGCGACGGCCGGTCGTTCCTGCAGAACGCGCCGTGGATCTCGGGGTTTTCCGGCGCGGCCATCATGATCACCGTGCTCGGCCTCAACCTGGTTGGCGACGGGCTTCGCGACCTCCTCGACCCCACGCTGCGCGGCGAAGCCACGGACCGCACCTAGCCAGGACTATTCTTGAACTCCTCAGGGTGCGCCCGGGCGGGTGGCGTCGGGGGGAGGGGTACCCTCAGGCGGAGTGGGACCCCCCTCGTCCTGCGCGCAGCCCGGAGGGCTGCGAATCAGGCGAGTGGGTGACGTAGCATGAGGGCACCCCTCCCCCCGACGACAGGACCCGCCCGCCTCGCGTTCGAGAGTTCGTGAATCGTCCGAACTAGGGGCACACCCGCTCGATGAACTTCTGCGGCGGCCGCTCGCCCCACTGCGAGCGAAGGCCCTCCTCGGCGGAGATGAGGTTCGACCCGTTCCGGGCGTTGAGGCGGTCGGTGTCCGACCAGTGCTCGTGCACGCGGCCCCAGGGGTCCGCCCAATAGTCGTAGACCTGGCTCCCCAGCAGGTGGCGTCCGATGCCCCACATGTGCTCGTACTTTCCGAGCCGGGCCAGGTGTTCGTGCCCCATGAAGACGTCGTCGAGATCCTGGACCTCGAATGACAGGTGATTCAGGCCCGCGCGCGGATTCCGGATGCAGAAGAGCGCGTGGTGGTCGACGTAGGTCGCCCCGCGGTCGAAGCGGTTGAACGATCCGATGAGGTTGTCCTGACCGCCCTCGTAGACGTCGTCCGAGCCGATGAAGCCGAGGGTCTCGCGGAACCAGGCCACGGTGGTCTTGACGTCGGGCACGGCCATCACCCCGTGGCCGATCCGCTTCACCCGTGAAGCGCCGGCGGGCAGGCGCATCAGCGTGCCCGCGCGCTTCAACGAATCCTTTCCCATGTTCAGCGGCTGCCGCTTCACCGTGATTGGCTTGAGCTTCGTGACACCGTAGAGGACCTCGATCTGATAGCCGTTCGGCTCCCGGAGCCGCACCCGCATGCCCCCGCCGGGCTCATCGATCGATTCCACCGCGGAGGCCCCGGGCGCCGTGGCCAGCCGCTTGAGATCGCCCAGGCTCGCCGCGTGGTAGGCGAAGCCCAGGAAGCCGGCCTCGCCCTTCTCCGTCACGTGGATGTGGTGGGCAGGATCCGTCCCCCGCATGTAGAGCGCGGTCGGCGTACGCTCCGCGCGCACCATACCGAAGTTGGTGAGGAACTCCTCCGCCATGTCGAGGTCCGGCGCGCGCAGCCGGCCATACGCGAGATCGATCACCTTGATGAGCGGCATCGCTGTCTCCTCATTCGTTCCGGGGCGTGAGGCACCCGATCCGGCCTGGGCGCAGCGCGGTGACGCGATCGTGCCAGAGTCCGCGGGAGCGGTCAACACGACGACGGGTCATCGCTCAGAACATTCGCGGCTCGGCGGCCGTGCACGCGCGGAGTGTCTGTCATAGAATGGCGGCCCAACTCCAGGAGGATCTCACCATGCCCGAGGTTGCCCACACGGCCGAGCACGCCCGTCTTCGTGAGATCACCAACGACCATTCGAGCTGGAGACGATGGGGACCCTATCTCTCGGAGCGGTCCTGGGGCACCGTGCGCGAGGACTACAGCAGCGACGGGAACGCCTGGGGCTACTTCCCCCACGATTGGGCGCGGAGCAAGACGTATCGCTGGGGCGAGGACGGGCTCGCCGGCATCTGCGACCGGTACCAGATCCTCTGCTTCGCCCTCGCGTTCTGGAACGAGCGCGATCCCATTCTCAAGGAGCGGCTCTTCGGGCTCGTCCCTGTCGAGGGCAACCACGGAGAGGACGTAAAGGAGTATTACTTCTACCTCGACTCCACCCCGACCCATTCCTACATGAAGTGGCTCTACAAATATCCCCAGCGCGAGTATCCCTACTCGTGGCTCGTGGAGGAGAACCGGAAGCGGGGCGGGCAGGGGCCGGAGTTCGAGCTCCTCGACACCGGAATATTCGACGACGATCGCTACTTCGACGTGTTCGTGGAGTACGCGAAGGCGAGTCCCGAGGACATCGTGATTCGCGTCACCGTGGAGAACCGAGGGCCGGACGACGCCCCCATCCACCTGCTGCCCCATCTCTGGTTCCGGAACACGTGGGTCTGGGGCGAGGAGCCGAAGACCGAGCCCATCCTGCGCGAGGGCGATGATGGGCCCGGCTACATCAGCCTCGTGGCTGACGACCGCACCGCCGAACCGCTCCGCAACCTTCCCTTCGAGTACCGGCTCGGGGCCCGCCATCTCTATGCGGAGGCAGGTGGCCAGCCTCTCTTCACCTACAACGAGAACAACGCGGAGCGGCTCTATGGAACGCGGAGCCGCCGCCCGTACGTCAAGGACGCCTTCCATCGCCACGTGATCCACGGTGAGGACTGCGTCAATGCCGAGGGACTGGGCACCAAGGCCTGCCTCCACTACCGCCACGTGGTGCCTGGACACGGTCGCCTCACGCTCCGGATGCGCCTCACTCCCGAGCGGCCTGAGCGCCCGCTGGCCGACGTGGACGCGGTGGTGGATCGGCGGAAGGCCGAGGCCGACGAGTTCTATGCGGCCATCCAGCCCGCGGGGGCCACCGCCGACGAGAAGCTGGTCCAGCGCCAGGCCTTCGCGGGGATGCTGTGGTCCAAGCAGATCTATCTCTTCGACGTCAATGACTGGCTGGAAGGGGACAATCCCAAGGCGCCCCCCGCCGCCTCGCGCCGGCGCATCCGCAACATCCACTGGCGTCACCTGAACTCCATGCGTGTGCTGTCCATGCCCGACAAGTGGGAGTATCCGTGGTTCGCGGCGTGGGACCTCGCCTTCCATTGCTCGCCGCTCGCCATCGTCGATCCCGAGTTTGCCAAGGAGCAGCTCTGGCTCCTCCTCTTCGAGCAGTTCCAGCATCCCTCCGGACAGATCGCCGCCTACGAGTGGGAGTTCTCCGACCTCAACCCTCCCGTCCAGGCCTGGGCGGTCTGGCGCATCTACAACATGGACCGCATCCGCTCCGGCAAGGCGGACCGGGTGTTCCTGGAGAAGTGCTTCCACAAGCTCCTCATCAACTTCGCCTGGTGGGTGAACAAGGTCGATCGCGACGGGAACAACGTGTTCGAGGG
>DATGCY010000167.1:0-13883 GCA_035311385.1 Candidatus Methylomirabilota bacterium | reverse complement strand
TACACCTTCAAGCTCCGCCAGGGCGTGAAGTTCCACAACGGCAAGGAGATGACCTCGGAGGACGTGGTCGCCTCCCTGGCCCGCTGGGGCAAGCAGTCCATCTATGGCAAGGCGCTGTTCGCCCAGGTGGCGGACTGGAAGGCGCTCGACAACTACACGGTGGAAATGAAGCTCAAGGAGAAGTCGGCCATCGTGCTCGTCTCGCTGGCCGTGCCCAACAACTTCGGGGCCATCTACCCGAAGGAGATCGCCGAGAAGTTCCCCCCCGAGCAGAAGGTGACGGAGTATATCGGGACCGGGCCCTTCAAGCTCGCGGAGTGGAAACCCGACCAGTAAATCCGCATGGTGCGCTTCGACGACTACAAGTCGCGCAACGAGAAGCCCAACGGCTACGGCGGGGGCAAGACCGCCTACGTGGACGAGATTCGCTGGGTGCCCGTGCCCGAGGTGGCGACGCGAGTGGCTCAGGTGGAGACGGGGGAGCTCGACTTCGCCGACGATCTCAACCTCGATGCCTACGATCGGCTGAAGAAGAACCCGAACGTCCGGCCCATCGTCTCCAAGCCCTACTACTGGCTGGTCGCGGTGATGAACAAGAAGGAAGGCCTGATGACGAACCAGAAGCTCCGCCAGGCCTGGCAGGCCGCCATCGACATCGAGCCCATCATGAAGAACGTGGCGGGGGGCAAGCCGGAGTTCTACCGCATGGACTCGAGCCTCGCCCCCGTGGAGATCACCGCCTGGCACACCAATCTCCAGGGGCTGCCGTGGAACGAGCACAACCGCGACAAGGCCAAGCGTCTCCTCCAGGAAGCGGGCTACAAAAAGGAGCCCATCCGCTTCATGACGACGCAGGAATACAAGTGGATGTACGACTTCGCGCTGCTCACCAAGCAGCAGCTCGAGGACGTTGGGTTCAACATCGACCTGCAGGTGGTGGACTGGGCGACCCTGGTCAAGCGGCGGAACAATCCCAAGGAGTACGACGTCTTCACCACCGGCATCGGCGCCATCTACGATCCCACGCATGCCATCTTTCTCACGCCGAGCTGGCCGGGCTGGACCACCGACGAGGACATCCTGCGGATCCAGGCGGAGCTGGCGCGCGAAACGGATCCCAAGAAGCGCATGGCCCTCTGGGAGCAGCAGACGCGGCAGTTCTACGAGAAGGTGCCGGTCATCCGCTACGGCGACCTCTTCGGCCTCCGCGCCGCGCGAAACACCGTCAAAGACTTCAACGACAAGACCGAACGCGTGCGCTTCTACAACGTCTGGCTGGAGAAGTAAGACCGGGGACGTAGCCCGTGGGGTCCTATCTGATCAGACGGCTGCTCGCGGTATTGCCCGTGATGGCCGTGGTCGCGACCGTCGTCTTCCTGCTCATTCACCTGATCCCGGGTGATCCGGTCAGCGTCATGCTCGGGCCCGACGCCACGCCGACGCAGATCGAGGCGACGCGCCAAGCCCTCGGCCTGAACCGCCCCCTGTGGGAGCAGCTCGTCGGTTTTTACGGTCGGGTGCTCACCGGCGATCTGGGCCAATCCTACTTTCTCGACCGTCCCGTGAGCCGGGCCCTCTGGGAGCGCGCCGAGCCCACCCTCGTCCTCATGCTGTGCGCCCTCGGGGTCGCGGTGGCCATCGGGGTGCCCTCGGGGACCATCGCCGCCGCCCATCGCGGGTCTGCCTGGGATCGCGGGCTCATGACCGTCTCGCTCCTCGGCGTGTGCATCCCCGGCTTCTGGCTGAGCCTCAACTTCATCTACTTCTTCGCGGTGCGGCTCGGGTGGCTGCCTGCGGCCGGCTACGTGTCGATCTTCTCGGACCCCGTGGCCGCCCTCCGCTACATGGTGCTGCCCGCCTTTTCGCTGGGCTTCAGCCAGTCGGCGCTCATCGCGCGGATCAGCCGCTCCTGCATGCTCGAGGTGCTACAGCAGGACTACATCCGCACCGCACGGGCCAAGGGGCTATCCCAGGGCGTGGTGACCTGGGTGCACGCGTTCCGCAACGCGCTCGTCCCCGTGGTCACCGTGATCGGTATCACCACCGCCGTGCTGATCGGCGGCGCCGTCGTCACGGAGATCGTCTTCAACATCCCGGGACTGGGGCGGCTGATCATCTCGGCCATTCTCCGGCGCGACTATCCCGTGGTGCAGGGAGTCGTCCTCGTCATCGCCGCCTCCTACGTCCTCATCAACCTGGGCGTGGACATCCTCTACGCCCTCATCGACCCCCGCATCCGCTATGACTGAAGCCACCGTCGACGTCCTCGTGCCCGCCGCGCCCGCCGTGGCGCCGTCCACCCGGCCGCGCTGGCTCCGGCGTCTCCTCGGCAATCGCAGCGTGGTGCTGGGCGCCCTCATCCTGCTCGTCTTCATCGCGGCCGCGCTGCTCGCCGGCGTGCTCTCCTCCTACAATCCCACCCGCCTCTCGCCGGCCTCGCGGCTCAAGCCGCCGAGCGCGACCCACATCCTCGGCACCGACGAGTTCGGGCGCGACGTCTGGAGCCTCGTACTCCACGGCAGCCGCATCTCGCTCCTCGTGGGCATGAGCACCATGCTCCTCACGTCCTTCGGCGGCATCGTGGTGGGGCTGGTCGCCGGCTACTCCCGCCGGCTCGACATGGTGGTGATGCGGGTGATGGACGGACTCATGGCCTTCCCCGCCATCCTCCTCGCCATCGCCCTGATGGCGGTGCGGGGCCCTGGCGTATGGAACGTGATCGTCGCGCTCTCCATCGTCTACATGCCGCGTACGGCCATGCTCATCCGCAGCACGGTGCTCTCCATCCGCGAGCTCGACTACGTGCAGGCCGCGCGCGCCCTCGGTCGCGAAGACGCGGCCATCGCCCTGCGCCACATCCTGCCCAACTGCGTCGGCCCGCTCCTCGTGCAGGGCAGCTTCATCTTCGCCTACGCCATCCTCGCCGAGGCCATCCTGGGCTTCCTCGGGGTGGGCGTGCCGCCCTACGTGCCCTCATGGGGCAACGTGATCGCGAGCGGCAAGAACGTGATTCGCGAGGCCTTCTGGGTCAGCCTCTTTCCCGGGGTCGCCCTCACCCTGGCTGGCCTGAGTCTCAATCTCCTGGGCGACGGCCTCCGCGATCTGCTCGACCCGCGCCTGCGTGTGCAGTGAGCCCAAACCCGCTCACGCCGCTCGAGCACGTGCCGCTCGCCCCGCGCTGCACCATGGGCGTGGGCGGCCCCGCGCGCTACCTCGTCGAGGCACGCGACGAGGACACGGTGATCGAGGCGGCCCGCTGGGCCGCCGCCCGTCGCCTGCCCCTCCGGGTGCTGGGGGGCGGCTCCAATATCGTGGTCGCCGACGAGGGCGTCGACGGGCTCGTGGTGCAGATCGGATTGCGCGGCATCACCGCGCGCGAAGCTGACCAAGCGGTGGAGGTGACGGCGGCCGCGGGCGAGCCCTGGGACGCCTTGGTGGCGCACGCCGTGGAGAGCGGCTGGGCCGGCCTCGAATGCCTGAGCGGTATCCCCGGCCTGGTGGGCGCCACGCCCATGCAAAACGTGGGCGCCTACGGGCAGGAAGTCTCGCAGACGGTGACCGCCGTACGCGTGCTCGACCGGCGATCCGGATCGATCGCCACTCTCGCCGCCGCCGCCTGCGGCTTCGGCTACCGCACCAGTCGCTTCAAGCACGATGAGCCCGATCGCTACATCGTGCTCGCCGTCACCTATCGCCTGGTGCTCGGCGGCCCACCCACCGTGCGGTACGCCGACCTGGAGCGCGATCTTCGGGCGCGCGGCATCACTACGGCCTCGCTCCGCGACGTGCGGACGAGCGTGCTGGGGATCCGGCGCGCCAAGTCCATGGTCCTCGACCCCGCCGACGAGAATCGTCGGAGTTGCGGCTCATTCTTCCTCAATCCCATCGTGGACCCGGCCCAGCTGGCTCGCGTGGAGCGGGCCGCGCATGCCCCGGTGCCGCGATGGCCGGAGAGTGACGGCTGGGTCAAGCTCTCGGCGGCCTGGCTCATCGAGCGCGCGGGCTTTCGCCGGGGCGAGGGGCCCGGGCCCGTAGCGCTCTCCACGCGCCACAGCCTCGCCATCGTGTGCCGCGAAGGTGCGCGGGCCGCCGACGTGACGGCCTTCGCCGCAGCGATCCGCGCCCGAGTCGAGGCGCACTTCGGCGTCCACCTCGTCCTCGAGCCCGTCCTGTGGGGCGAGCTCTGCCTGCGCCCATGAACACCGATCCCGTCGAGCTCGTGATGGCGGCGCGCGAGGAGGCGCGGCGGCGCAAGGATCCGCACGTGGACGTGTGCTTCCTCGTGACGGTGGGCGCGCGCGGCCGACCCGAGGCGCGCCCGGTGTCGCTACGCGACGTGGATGGCGACGGTTTCGGCCTGCTCCTCAACGAGCGAAGCCCCAAGTGGCGCCAGATCGAGGCGAGCGGGCAGTGCTCGCTCACCATCCTGTGGTCGAGCGTGGAGCGCCAGTACCGGGTTTATGGCATGCTCCGGCCCATGCGAGCGGAACGCCTCCGCTTCTGGTGGGAGCGCAAGGTCCTCGGCTCGCGCCTCCTCGAGCACTACTACGAGGCGTACAGGGCGCAGAGCGAGCCCGTGGCCTCGCGCGAGGAGTTTCTCCAGGGCATCGCCGAGCTCGCCCGCCGCTATCCCGATGCGACCTCGGTGCCACCGCCGGGGGGCCTGCGCGGCGTCTGTCTCTGGCCCACGGAGGTCGACGTGTGGCACGGCTCTCCCGCCGACCGGCTCCACGACCGCCGCCTCTTCACCCGTACCGAATCGGGCTGGACGGTCCAGACGCTGGTTCCCTGATGGGCGCGCCCGAACGCATCCCGAGCTACTGTGCGCTCTGCATCTCGAGATGCGGCGCCATCGCCGTCGTTCAGGATGGCCGCTTCGTCGCCCTCGAGCCCGATCCATCGCATCCGACGGGGCAGGCCCTCTGCGCCAAGGGCCGCGCCGCTCCGGAGCTCGTCTACCATGGCGATCGCCTCCTCCACCCCCTCAAGCGCACGCGCCCGAAGGGCGATCCGGATCCAGGCTGGCAGCGGATCGGCTGGGACGAGGCCCTCGACCTCGTGGCGACCCGCCTGCGTCAGATCGCCGATCGCCACGGACCCGAGAGCGTGGTGTTCAGTCAGGTCTCCGCGTCCACGTCGGCCATCTCGGATTCGGCAACCTGGATCTGGCGCTTGATGCGCGCGTTCGGCAGCCCCAATTTCTGCGGGTCGATGGAGCTGTGCGGCTGGGGCCGGACTTTTGCCATGCGGTTTACCTACGGCATCGGGATGGGCGTGTCCAATTCGCCCATGCCCGATCTGGAGCACGCCGGCTGCATCTTGTTCTGGGGCTACAACCCGAGCCTGGCCCGTCTCTCCCACGCCACCGCGACCGTGGCCGCCCTCAAGCGCGGCGCTCGCCTCATCGTGGTCGATCCGCGCCGCGTCGGCCTCGCCAGCAAGGCGGATGTTTGGCTCCGCGTGCGCCCGGGCAGCGACGGCGCCCTCGCCCTCGGCATCGCCGGGGTCATGCTGGAGCGCGGGTGGTATGATCGCGCCTTCATCCGCGACTGGACCAACGGTCCATTCCTCGTGCGGGCCGACACGGGGCGCTTGCTCAGGGGGCGCGATCTCTCTCCCGAGGGCAGCCCTGAGCACTACGTGGCGTGGGATGTCGGCGGCCAGCGCCCGCTCCTCTACGATCCCGAGGCCCGTCGCTACCTCGGTGGCGAAACCGAGCCCGCCCTCGCCGGTCAATACACGATCGAGACGGTCTCGGGCCCCGTGGTCTGCCGCCCCGCCTTCGAGCTCTGCGTAGAGCTGTGCCGGCGCTATCCGCCGCACGTGGTCGAGGAGATCTGCGGCGTGGGGCGCGCGCAGATCGAGGCGACCGCGCGGCTCCTCTGGGAGGCGCGGCCCGTCTCCTGCTATCCCTGGAGCGGCGTGGAGCAGCAGAGTAACGCAACGCAGATCTTCCGCGCCATCGCCATGCTCTACGCGCTCACGGGCAGCTTCGATGCCGAGGGCGGCAACGTGCTCTTCCCCAGCGTGCCGTCCGCGAATGTCTCCGGCGACGACCTCATGCCGGCCGAGCGGCTCTTGCAGTCGCTGGGATGCGCCGACCGACCGCTCGGCCCCTCGCGGTGGGGCTGGGTCACCACCGACGAGGTCTACCGCGGCATCCTCGAGCAGCACCCGTACGCCGTGCATGGGCTCGTGGGGTTCGGGGCCAACCTGCTCCTCGCCCACGGCGATGTCCGCCGGGGCCGCGAGGCCCTCGCCGCGCTGCCGTTCTATGTCCACGCCGACCTCTTCATGAATCCCACCGCGGAGCTGGCGGACGTGGTGCTGCCTGTGGCCACGGCCTTCGAGCGTGAGGGGCTCAAAATCGGCTTCGACGTGAGCCCGGAGGCGCAGTCCCTGGTGCAGCTCCGCCGCCGTGTGATCGAGCCGCTGGGCGAGGCCCGCTCGGATACCGAGATCGTGTTCGAGCTTGCCCGTCGTCTCGGCCTGGGCGATCGTTTCTGGAACGGCGACATCGAAGCAGCGCAGCGTCAGCAGCTCGCGCCCTCCGGGCTCACCCTCGAGGCGCTGCGCGCGAGCCCGGCCGGGCTGCGGGTTCCCCTTCGCGTGCGCTATCGCAAGTACGCCGAGGAGAAGGACGGCGTGCCGATGGGGTTCGCCACGCCTTCGCGCAAGATCGAGCTCTACTCGGAGACGCTCCTGGAGCACGGCTATCCGCCGCTGCCCGACTACGAGGAGCCGATGGTCAGCCCCTCCTCGCGTCCCGACCTGACGCCGCGCTATCCCTTGATCCTCACCTGCGCCAAGTCGACGCAGTTCTGCGAGAGCCAGCATCGCGGTCTGCCGAGCCTGCGCCGGCGCGCTCCCGACCCGGAGGTGGAGCTGCACCCGACGGCGGCCGCGGCGCGCGGCATCCAGGCGGGCGACTGGGTCTCCGTGATCACGCAGGAAGGACGGGTCCGAGCCCGGGCCCAGATGAACGAGAGCCTCGATCCGCGGGTGGTCTGCGGCCAGCACGGCTGGTGGCAGGGCTGCCCGGAGATCGGCGCGCCCGCCTACGATCCCTTCGGTCCCGAAGGCGCCAATCTCAACCTGATCGTGGGCAACGCCGCCATCGATCCGGTGAGTGGCTCCGTGCCCCACCGCGCGTATCTCTGCGAGATCCGTCGCGCCGACTGAAGCCGCGCCCGCCGAGGGGCGGTACAATGGCCGGCATGCGCGTCGGCATCTCCATCGAACCACCGCTCGCCACCATACCCGGCCTCCTCGTCGACGAGGGTGTGAGCGTCTTCCAGACCGTCGTCCGCGATCCGGGTCGCTTCGGGAACTACGGCGTGCCGGAGCCCGCCGATCGCGCGGCGATGGTCGAAGGGCTGCGCGGCCGCGCCACCTGGGGCGTGGCCCACGGCTCGCTCTTGATCAACCTCGCGAGCCCCGAGGGGCGCATCCGCAACTCCTCGGTGTCGAGCCTTCTCGCCGACCTCAAGGTGGCGGCGGAGATCGGTCTCGCCGGCGTGTGCTTTCACGTCGGTTACGCCAAGGGGCACCCGAGCCCGACGGCCGCGCTCGCCCTCGCCACGCGCAAGCTGAGCGAGCTCGTCGAGCGGATGCCCGAGGGCTCCCGCCTGTTCCTCGAGAACTCGTGCGAGGGCAGTGAGCTCGGCCAGACCGTCCCCGAGGTCGCCCAGCTCCTCCGCGACGTGGCGGCGCCGCCCGAGCGCCTGGGACTCCTCATCGATACGTGTCACCTCCACGCGGCCGGCTTCGATCTCTCATCCGCCGACGCGGGTGATCGCCTGGCCGGGGCTCTCGAGGCCGAGGGCGTGCTCGATCGGCTGGCCGCCTTCCACCTGAACGACTCGCAGCTTCCGTGCGGCGCCCACCGCGATCGTCACGCCACGCCGGGCGAAGGGACCATCGGCATGGGCGTGGTCTCGGTGGCGGCGCATCCTGCCTTCGCCAAGCTGCCTGGCGTGTTGGAGATCTCGGTGGAGGACGCGCGCCGCGGCCTCGCCTTCCTGCGTCAGCACGGCGGCTTTCACGGTGACTAGATCGCGCCACGCTCGGCTGTGGGTCGCGCTGAGCCTGCTCCTGGCCAGCCCAGCGCTCGGCGCGTCATCGGGCACGCCGGGCGTCTTCCCCGCTCCCGATCGCCCGGTGGCCAGCATCACCTCACCGACCTACTCCGACGAGAAGACGCGGGACGCCCATGGCGAAGCGGAGCGCGTGATGGATCGGCTCGGCGTGGCGCCGGGGAAGCGCGTGGCCGACATCGGGGCCGGCCTCGGCTACTACACCGTGCGGCTCGTTCGTCGGCTCGGGGCCGGCGCCACCGTCTACGCTACCGACGTCAATCGCGAATTCCTCGGCCAGCTCCAGGCGCGTTTGCACAAGGAGCGAATCCAGGGTGTCCACGTCATCCTGGGTGAGCCAAGGGATCCGAAGCTACCCCCGCACTCCGTGGACGTGGCGATCCTCTCGCACATGTATCACGAGATCGAGAATCCCTACGAGTTCCTCTACCGCCTGTGGCCGGCCCTCGCCTCGGGCGCCCGGGTGGGGATCATCGATACGGAGGTGCCTACCCAACGCCACGGCACGCCGCCCGCGCTGCTTCGCTGCGAGCTGGCCGCCGTCGGCTATCGCGAGCTGGACTTCGCGTCGCTCACTCCCGCCGACGGCTATCTCGCCATCTTCGCGCCGCCCGAGAGCCTCCCGGCACCCGAATCGATCCGGGTCTGCTCGCAGTAGGTCAGCCGCCAGCCTTCTCGATCTTCCCCCAAGTGTCACGCAGCCCCACCGAGCGATTGAAGACGGGACGCCCCGGCGCGGCGTCGCGCGAATCCACGCAGAAGTAGCCCGTGCGCTCGAACTGGATCAGATCGCCGCGGCGAGCGGCGGCGAGGGCGGGCTCGACCTCGCAGTCGGCGAGCACGCTGAGCGACTGCGGGTTGAGCGCGGTGCGGAAATCCTCCGCGTCGTCCGGCTTGGCCTGGGCGAACAGCGTGTCGTAGAGCCGCACTTCGGCGCGGGTGGCGTGGGCGGCGGAGACCCAGTGGATGGTGCCCTTCACGTTGCGCCCCCTGCTGTCGCCCCCCAGCGTCTTGGGATCGTACTGGCAGCGCACCTCGACGACCTCTCCCGCCGCGTTCTTCTTGAAGTCCGTGCACTGGACGATGTAGGCGTAGCGCAGACGCACCTCGGCGCCGGGGGCGAGTCGGAAGTACTTCTTGGGCGCCACCTCGCGAAAGTCGTCCTGCTCGATCCACAGCTCGCGACTGAAGGGCACCTTGCGCGTGCCGGCCGCGGGGTCCTCGGGATTGTTCACAGCCTCCATCTCCTCCCCCTTGCCCTCGGGATAGTTCTCCACGATGAGCTTGAGAGGACGGAGCACGGCCATGCGTCGCTGGGCGCGCCGGTTGAGGTCCTCGCGGAGACAGGCCTCGAGCAGGGCCAGCTCCACCGTGTTGTCGTTCTTGGCGACCCCGATGCGCTCGCAGAAGTCGCGGATGGCCTCGGGAGTGTAGCCGCGCCGCCGCAGCCCCGCGATGGTGGGCATGCGCGGATCGTCCCAGCCCCGCACGTGGCCACCCTCGACGAGTTGGAGGAGCTTCCGCTTGCTCATCACGGTGTGAGAGAGGTTGAGCCGCGCGAACTCGATCTGCTGCGGATGGAAGATGTCGAGAGTGTCGAGATACCAGTCGTAGAGCGGCCGGTGGTCCTCGTACTCGAGGGTGCAGAGGGAGTGCGTCACGCCCTCGATGGAGTCAGACTGGCCGTGGGCCCAATCGTACATGGGGTAGATGCACCAGGCATCCCCCGTGCGCTGGTGCGTCGCCTTGCGGATGCGATACATGACGGGATCGCGCAGGTTGATGTTGGGGGAGGCCATGTCGATCTTCGCGCGCAGGGTCTTGCTGCCGTCGGCGAACTCGCCCGCCCGCATGCGCCGGAAGAGGCCGAGATTCTCCTCCACGGAGCGGTTGCGGTGGGGCGACTCGCGCCCCGGCTCGGTCAAGGTGCCGCGGTACTCTCGGATCTGGTCGCCGCTCAGATCGTCGACGTACGCCTTGCCCTTGCGGATCAGCTCCTCCGCCCATTCGTAGAGACGCTCGAAGTAGTCGCTGGCGTGGTAGAGGTGCGAGCCCCAGTCGAAGCCGAGCCAGCGCACGTCGGCCATGATGGCATCGACGTACTCCTGGCTTTCCTTGGTGGGGTTGGTGTCATCGAAGCGGAGGTGACAGCGGCCCCCGTAGTCCTGGGCGAGGCCGAAGTCGATGTGGATGGCCTTGGCGTGACCGATGTGCAGGTAGCCGTTGGGCTCCGGCGGGAAACGCGTGACGACCTTGCCTCCGAAACGGCCGGAGCGGTTGTGGGCGTCGATGATCTCGCGGACGAAGTTGGAGGGCCGCGTCTCTTCCGTCATGCTGCCGATCGTATCACCACCCGACGCGGCTAGGTGCCCGTCTCTTCCCCCACCGTGCCCAGGAGGCGCTTCACGGGCGGAACGACTGCGGGCAGGACCATCACGGCGAGGGCGAGGATGAGGAGGGCAGTGGCAAGAGGGCGCGTGAAGAGGATGTCGAAGTGACCGTGGGAGAGGAGGAGGGACTGGCGGAAGGACTCTTCGGCCATGCGTCCGAGCACGAAGGCGAGGACGAGAGGCGCCGCCTCGTAGCCGTACTTCTTCATGAGAAGGCCGACGACTCCGAAGACCAGCATCACCACGATGTCCCACACGTTGCTCGCCTCGCTGTACACCCCGATGATGCAGAAGAGCAGGATGAGCGGAAAGAGCAGGCCATAGGGGACGCGGAGGAGCTGCACCCAGAGCCCGATCAGGGGCAGGTTGAGGATGAGGAGGATCACGTTGCCCACGTACATGCTGGCGATGACGCCCCAGAACATGTCGGGATGCTCGCGGATCAGGAGCGGGCCGGGTTGCACGCCGTGGATGAGGAACGCGCCCAGCAGCACGGCCATCACCACGTTGGGTGCGATGCCCAGGGTGAGAAGCGGGATCATGGCTCCGCCGGTGGCCGCGTTGTTGGCGGCTTCCGGCGCCGCCACACCCTCGATGGCGCCGGTGCCGAACCGCTCCGGGTGGCGCGAGATGCGCCGCTCCAGCGCGTAGGAGATGAACGTCGGAATGATGGCGCCGATGCCGGGAAGAATGCCGAGGAAGAAGCCCAGCACGCTGCCGCGCGCGATGGGCGCCGCGGAGATCTTCCAGTCCTCTCGCGTGGGCAGAAGGCCCTTGATCCGTGTCTCGAAGACTTCCTGGGTCACGCCCTTCTCGATGTTGAGCAGCACCTCGCTGACCCCGAAGAGCCCCATGATGATGGGCACCAGCCCGAGGCCGTCTCCTAGAGTGACGCTGCCATACGTGAAGCGCGGCGTGGCGAGGATGGGGTCGAGCCCCACCGTACCGAGGAGCATGCCGAGGAGCGCCATGGCGACTGCGCGCAGCTTCGAGCCTGCGGTGAGATACGTCACCATGGTGAAGCCGAGGAGGAGGAGGCCGAAGATCTCCGGCGGCCCGAAGCGGAGGGCCACAGAAGTGAGCGGCGGGGCGAGCAGCATGATGCCGAGCACGCTCAGCGTGCCCGCGATGAAGGAGCCGAAGGCGGCGATGCCGAGCGCCGGTCCCGCACGCCCCTGTCGCGCCATCTGGTAGCCGTCGAGGCAGGTCACCACCGAGGCGGCTTCGCCCGGGATGTTCACGAGGATGGACGTGGTCGAGCCGCCGTACATCGCGCCGTAGTAGATGCCGGCCATCATGATGATGGACGCGGTGGGTGACATGGCGTAGGTCACGGGCAGGAGGAGCGACATGGTCGCCACGGGTCCGATGCCGGGCAGCACGCCGATCAGCGTGCCGATGAAGACACCTACGAAGCACGCGAACAGATTGGCGGGAGTGAAAGAGACGGCGAAGCCGTAGAGAAGGCCGCTGATCAGCTCCACGGCCCCTCCGGCAACCGCACGTGGAGCGCGCGGGCAAAGATCAGGTAGGACAGCGCGGAGACGACGACCGCGCTCGCCAGGGCAATCCACCAGCGCTGGCCGTCGAGCACGCGGAAGAAGAAGAACAGCAGCGCAGCGGTGGCCAGCACGAAGCCGAGCGGCTCCAGGGCGAAGGTGTAGGCGACGAGCGCGATGAGGCTCGCCACCGGCTTCCAGCGCTCCCCCGGCTCCGCGGGGGGTGCGGGCGTGGCGGGCTCGCGGAGGGCGCGCCAGAGAAGCAGGAGGGCGACGAGGGCGAGGGCGAGGGCGAGGCAGAGGGGCACGAAGCCCGGGCCGGGATTCGTGAGCGTGCCGAGGCGGAGCTTGCGCGCCTCGTTGACGGCGACGAGCGCGAAGAGGACGAGGACGAAGGAGCTGACGCGATCGGCGCCGCGCACTACTTCCCGAGATTGAGCTGCTTCGCCAGCCTGGTGACGATCTCGTTCTCGCGCTGGATCAGCTTGAGCGTCTCCTCCGGGCCGTGGTACTCGACGATGAGCCCCGCTTTCTCGATGGCGCTCACCACCGCGGGATCCTTCATGGTCTTCTCGAGGGCCTGGGCGAGACGGTCGACCACCGCCTTCGGTGTCTTCGCCGGCGCATAGATCTCCGCCCAGGTGCTCAGCGACGCGTCGGGCTGGCCCTTCTCGGTCATGGTCGGCACGTTCGGGATGGTGGGGATGCGCTTCGTCGCGCTGATGGCCAGGGCTACCACGTCCCCGCTCTTCAGCACGGAGAGCATGGGGCTGAGCGAGGCCGCGCCCACCTGCACGTGCCCGCCGAGCACGGCGTTCTTCACCGGGCCCGACCCGCCGAAGGGCACGTGCGTCATGTCGAGGCCGTAGGTGAGCTTGAGCAATTCCATGGTGAAGAAGCTGTTCGTGCCGAGCCCGGCCGTGCCGTAGGCGAGCTTGCCCGGGTTCTTCTTCGCGTAGTCGACCAATTCTTCGAGCGTCTTCCAGGGCGAGCCCGCCTTCACCAGCACCACCTGCGAGTCCAGCGCGTACGCGCCCACCACCGCGAAGTCGCCCAGCTTGTAGGTGACGTCGGGCTGGGTGGCGGGGAGGATGGTGACGGTGGAGCGCACGGTGGCAGCGAGCGTGTAGCCGTCGGGCTTGGCCTTGGCTACCGCGTCCATGCCGAGAGCGCCGCCGCCGCCCGCCTTGTTGATGAGGACCAGCGGCACGCCGAGGTTGGCGGAGAGCTGCGGCTGGATGAGCCGGATCGCCGTGTCGGTCGGGCCACCCGGCGCGAACGGAATGACGCACTCGATGGGCCGCGTCGGGTAGGGCGCTTGCGCGCGCGCGGGAGCTCCAACAATCAGGAGCGCGATCGCCGTCGCCAGCACGGCGATGAGTCGATCAGGTCGCATGCCCGTCTCCTTCCGTCAGCGGGAACGACCACGGGCTCATCTCCTCGGCCCGGCGGCGTAGGGGGTCCCACTCCTGGAATCGCGACCACACGCCTTCCCCCGCTTCCTGGGCCTCGCGCCGGAGAGCGTCCATGTCTACGCCGGGGATGCGGCGATCGCGCATGCGCACCACGCCGTCGACCACCACGGTTTCCACGTCGTCGCCGATACCGCACTCGACCAGGCTCTTGACGGGATCGCGCACGGGGCCGTAGCGCAAGGTGCCGCCGCCCGTGAGGTCCACGATCACGATGTCCGCCTTGGCCCCCGGGGCGAGACGGCCGAGGTCGTCGCGGCCGAGGGCGCGGGCGCCGCCCAGGGTGGCCGCGGAGAAGACCTCGGCGGCGGTGGCGGCGAGGAGGTTGTTGCTCATGACCTTGCCGAAGTAGGAGGCGGTGCGCATCTGCATGATGAAGTCGCGCGGGTAGGTGTCGGTGCCGAGGGCCAAGTTGATGCCCGCCTC
>DATGCY010000166.1:0-4888 GCA_035311385.1 Candidatus Methylomirabilota bacterium | reverse complement strand
CCTAGTGGCGAAGCTCGGTGACGCTCTTGACGGGCGTGCCGTCGCGTCGAGCGATGGCGCGGCGAGCGGGGCCGGTCTGGTCGCCGAAGGTCGGCTGCCAGGAGGTGTGCTTGCCCGCGCCGCCCACCACGATGACCGAGAGATCGTCTGGCGATCGGAGGATGGGCAACATCGTGCCGGGGGAATCCACCGCCCCGTGCTTCTCCACGTGAAACTTCCGGTACTCCTCGCCCAGCCGCCCGAGCGGGAAGCGGGCGTGCTCGAAGACGAATTCCTTTACCTGCTGCTTGCTGTAGCCGTCGCGGGATACGGTCGCGGCGTGTTCGGGCCCGAACGAGAGCAACGGACGCCCGAAGGATAGGAGATTGTTGCTCCCTGCCTGCCCCATGGCGCCCGCTACGATCTTCAGCACGCCCAGTCCCGTGTAGCTGTAGTGGTCCTGGATGTTGTGCGGCCCCTCACAGCCGATCACCGTGACCGTGCTCACGTCGATCGGAAAGCCATGCTCCACGTGCAGGGGCTCCCACGGGCTCTCCGCCTCGTTCTCCGCTACGCAGTACGCGATCTTCGACGGATTGCCCTGGGTCGACCGATCGCCGGTACCGGGTAGCCCGCCCCCCACATTCATGAGGAGCAGCCGCACCGCGCGGCCGATGGTCATGTTTGCACGAAACCCCTGGCCGAAGGCGTTGTAGCCCGCGTTGATGGCGAGCTCGCGCGCGATGGGTCCGTTGACGATCATGATGGGCGCCACGGGATGCGTCGTCGCCTGGATGGAGTCGAGGTTGAATGCGGGATCCGCCAGAGCCTCGATGGCCGTGATGATCACCGGCATGTACTCGGGCTTGCAGCCCGCCATGACCGCGTTGACGGCAATGCGCTCCACCGTGGCCTCGCCCTGGCGTGGCGGCAGCACAGCGACCACGTCGAGCGGATCGCGATCGCTCCAGCGCAGAAATTCCTTCACCTCCCGGTCCGTGGGCGGGACGATGGGCAGGCCGTCCGTCCACCCCCGTTCCTGGTACAGGCTGTTGATGGCGCCGTAGGAGGCGTCCAGACGGAAGGTCTTGGCGACGGGGCCGGGAGTGCTCATTGCTTCGTCACCGCCCGCACCACGACATCGACGGCGAGGTCCGCCTTCTTCACTACCTCCTCCTCACGGATGCCGCCCAGCGGGTGCGGGATGAGCGCGAGGGGCAGGTCGGCCAGTCCACGGTTCTTCGCCTCCAGCTTGGCCAGCTGCTCGAACTCGTTGGTGCCCATCACGACCGTGGGAATGCCCTGCTGCTCCAGCACGATGGCGCCGTGGATACTCCACGACGTGCACGACCCTCAGTCCGCGCTCCCCACGAGGACGAAGTCGCACTTGGTCAAGTCGGCCATGATCGAGGGCGAGGGCGGCCCCGCGATCCCCTTCTCGCGCTTCACGACGTCGCGCACGCCGTGGAGCTCCTTGAGACGGGCGACTACCGCCAGCATCAGCGTGCCGGCATTGGCCTTGCTGTTGTCGAGGATGCCTGCACGCGTGCCCTTGAGGCTAGGCAGGCGGGGAGCTAGCCCCGCGGCGAGGATCCGTGGCTCGGCGGTGGGGTCGTACAGCAGATCTCCGGTGTCGCTCATGATCGTCTCCTTCCTGTCTGACGCCAGCTTCATGGTGAGAGGGAGGATACACCACGTGCGGCCGGCAAGGAGGAGAGGCGCCGAGCTGGGGTGAGGGCGCCAAGGCTATGCTACCGTGAGGGCGTTCGTGACGACGCCGCTGCGGACATCCGGTGGCCAAGGAGCTCCCACATGACGTTCCGCCTGCGCATGCTGCCGGTGGCCGCGATCGCGATCGCCTGGCTCCTCGCCGCCAGCTGCAGCGGCCTCAAGGTTGCCGTCGACCGCGACAACTCCATCCCCATCCCGCCGGGATCGACCTGGGCCTGGGGGCCCGAGCCTACGGAGAAGCGGCCCGACGAGCTCGACCCGCGCGTGAACAACAGCATCATCCACGGCCGGGTGAAGCGCGCGGTGGACATCGTGCTGGCGCAGAAGGGTCTCCGCCAGACAGATGCCGCGACCGCGGACTTCCTGGTGTTCTACCGGGTAGGCGTGAGGGACTCGCGGCAGATCGTGACGCAGGCCGTCCCCACCGGACCCTATTACTGGGGTGGGTACGGCTGGGGCTGGGGCTACTACGGGCCGCCGCCCATCCTGACCTCGCAGGAGGTGACCTACACCGAGGGCGCCCTGATGATCGACATCACGCAGCGATCGACGGGCAAGCTCGCCTTCCGGGCCACCGGGCTCGACGAGAACGTCACGGGCGCCGACGGCACCGAGGAGCAGATCCAAAAGTCCGTGACCAAGATGCTTCAGACCTTGCCCTAGACCGCTTCATCCCGAGAGACGGAGAGACCATGCCCGAGAGCACTCCACGCTTCACGCTCCTCACCGCGGCCCGGCTCCTCGACGGGAGCAGCTCCCCTCCCGTGACACAGGCGGCCCTCCTCGTGGAGAACGGGCGCGTCGTGAGGATGGGCCGCGCGGCAGACGTGCGCGCGCCCGACGGCGCCGCCGTCGATCGGCGGGACTACGGAGAGGCGACCATACTGCCCGGGTTGGTCGATGCCCACACCCATCTTGTGGCTCCGGGCGACGGCACGCTGGGCGACGACGTGGCCAAGGAGGACGACGACATCCTCCTCCTCCAGGCAGCCCAGAACGCGCGCACGCTACTCCACTCCGGCGTCACGACCCTCCGCGAGAACGGGGCCAAGGGCAAGGTCGCCTTCTCGCTTCGCGAAGGCATCCGCCGCCGGCTCGCCCCGGGGCCGCGCATGGTGATCTGCGGACGACCCATCGCGATGACGGGCGGCCACATGGGCTACTTCGGCTCCGAGGCCGACGGCGAGGCCGCCGTGCGCGCGGAGGTGCGCAAGCTCCTCAAGGAGGGGGCGGACTACATCAAGATCGTGGCCAGCGGTGGATCCACGCGCACCTCAGATCCCAACCGCGCCTCGTACACGGTACCCGAGCTCGCCGCCATGACCGACGAGGCGCGGCGGCACGGCAAGCTCACGGCCGCTCACTGCACCTCGGCGCAGTCCGTCCAGAACTGCCTCGATGCCGGCGTGGACATGATCATCCACTGCATCTTCACGGAACCCGACGGCACCTATCGCTTCCGGCCCGATCTCGTGGAGCGCCTCGTGGCCGCCAAAGCCTGGGTCAATCCCACTCTCTACGTCATGAAAGCGGGCATCGAGCGCCAGCGCGAGGTGCGCGAGCGCGAGGGCCGGCTCACCCCGGAGCTCGAAGCGCAGTTCGAGGCGGGGAGGCGGGCCCTGGACGTGCGCGTCGACGCCGTGCGCCAGATGAGCGAGGCCGGCGTGCTCATGACGGCAGGCTCCGACTCGCCGTGGGGCTGGTATGCCCCTGGCGAGTTCGTTCACGAGATCCATATGCTCGCCCAGGCTGGCCTCTCCTACTCGGAGGCCATCGTGGCCGGCACCGCGGGCGCGGCCGACTCCATCGGGGCGGGCGCCGTCTCCGGCCGTCTGCTCCCGGGGCGCCAGGCCGACGTGCTCGTAGTGCGCGGCGATCCCACGCGCGAGATCACCGATCTATGGAATGTACTCGACGTCTATCAGGCCGGTCGGCGGATCGAGCGCGGCATTGTGTGATGCCGTCCTGGACTGTCCGGATGGCTGAGACGTCCGATGCTGCGGCCATCGCGGGGCTGATCCGCCTCGCCTTTGCCAACCAGTCGCGCCCGACCCATCCGCCTTCCAGCGACAACCGACGCTTTTTCGCCGCCCACGGCTTCAAGGAGACCACGCTCCACCGCCACGAAGGCTTCACTGAGCCCACCTGGGTAACCATGGAGCGCGAGCTCCCCTCGCCCCCGGAGGGGGAGAGGGCGCTGTTCGAGCTGAAGCGCTCGCCGCGAGCGATGAGGCGAGGGCTGAGACGGTAACGGGGAATTTCCTGACTCAATACAAATGACACGAGGCGAGATGTCCCGGGCCCACCTCGCGCGGCGCCGGTCGCTCCACGCGGCAGCGGTCGAAGGCCATGGGGCAGCGCGGATGGAAGCGACAGCCCTCGGGCACGTCGAGCGGGCTCGCCACCTCGCCCTTGGGCACGATGCGCTCGCGACGCAGTGACGGATCAGCCACGGGCACCGCGGAGAGCAGCACCTGGGTGTAGGGATGCTTGGCGTGGTGGTGGAGCGCCTCGCGCGAGCCGATCTCCACGATCTCCCCGAGGTACATCACGGCGACGCGGTCCGACATGTGCAGGACGACGTGGAGGTCGTGCGAGATAAAGAGATAGGTGAGGCCGAAGCGTCGGCGCAGATCCATGAGGAGATTCAGCACCTGCGCCTGGATCGACACGTCGAGGGCGGACACGGGCTCGTCAGCCACGATGAGGCTCGGCTTGAGGGCCAGGGCCGCTGCGATGCCGATGCGCTGGCGCTGGCCGCCCGACAGCTCGTGAGGATAGCGCTCGGCGAAGGACGGATGGAGGCCGACCACCTCCAGCAGCTCGCTGACCAGGCGACGGCGGCCCGCCGCGTCGTCCTTGCCGTAGATCTCGAGCGGCTCTGCGATGATGCGGCCCACGCGCATCCGCGGATTGAGCGAGCCGAAGGGATCCTGGAAGACGATCTGCATGCGCTGCCGCGCTTCCCACAGCTCGTGGGGAGTGAGCTTCATGAGGTCCCGTCCCTCGAAGCGAACGTGGCCCGCGCTCGGCTCGATGAGCCGCAGGATCAATCGACCTGTGGTCGACTTGCCACAGCCCGACTCGCCCACGAGCCCCAGGGTCTCCCCCGCCTCGAGGGCGAAGCTCACGCCGTCCACCGCCCGGATGACCCGACGGTGGCGGGCCATCCACTGGC
>DATGCY010000165.1:0-4139 GCA_035311385.1 Candidatus Methylomirabilota bacterium | reverse complement strand
CGGCGGCCGCTTCGCCCTCGGGCTAGGGGCGAGCACCGCGCAGCTCGTGGAGGGCCTCCACGACGTCCCCTACTCCGCGCCCGTGGACCGCATGCGGCGCGTCCTGACCCAGGTGCGTGCCCTCCTCAAGGGCGAGCGCGTGCCGCTGGCTCCCGGCACGGCCGCGCGCGCCCTCCGGCTCAATCTGCCACCCGCCCCTCGCGTGCCAATCCACCTCGCGGGCCTCTCGCCAGAGACGGTGCGGCTGGCCGGCGAGCTGGCGGACGGCTGGATGCCCTTTCTGTACCCACGCTCGCGCCTTCACGAGGGCACAGCGCTGCTACGCGAGGGACGGGCCCGCGCGGGCGCGCCCGCCGAGCCGCCGCGTATTCTGCCGAGCATTCCCACCGTGGTCGCGGCCGACGGCGCAGAGGCACGGAAGGGTGCAGCGTGGTTCGTGGCCTTCTATCTCACCTCAATGGGGCCCTTCTACCCGCGGACCATCTCGCGTCTCGGCTTCGAGCGGGAAGTGCAGGCGGTGACGGCGGCCAACGCCACGCGTGGCTCGGCGGTGGTGCCGCAGGAAGCGGAGGTGCTTCTCGAGGAGCTCACCGTGTACGGGACGCCCGACGAGGCGCGGGCGCGTCTCGCGCGCTGGCGTCAGGCCGGCGCCGAGCTACCGATCCTGCTCCTGCCGCCCCAGCTCGAGCCCGCCCAGATCGACTTCACCCTCTCCGCCCTCTCCTAAACTTCCTCTGCCCTCAGGGGAGAGGGCCGCCGTTCGAGCCGGGACGGTCGGTCTCGACCGAGGAGGCGAGGGCTGAGAGGTGAGGGGCGCTCAAGCGGGGAAATGTGCCCGCGCATTCCTCGCCGCCACCGCGAAGGCGAGGAAGTATCGATCCAGATCCTCGAGACTCGTGCCGTACGCATGTCCTCCGAGGAGGGTGGCCGCGCAGAGCAACTCCCGCGCGCGGGCGATCTCGACGAGACGATTCCGCCACCGCGGATCCGCGAGGGTCAGATCAAGCAGCTCGAGCGCCCGGTCGAAAGCGCCATTCATGAGACGCGCGTCGCGGTTCCTCCAGCGGACCATTCGCCCCACCTCACTCCCAACGTTGGCGAGCTGCTCGGCGAGTGACAGCCTGCTCCATTGTCCGGAGGCGAGTTCGTGATGACGACGGATGGTTTCCGTCATGGCCCGACGAGTCTTCCCACGATGTTCCGGATCAGCCGCTGGATCGCGGCGTCCTCCACCTCCCGCGATCGATTGCCCTGAGACGGGCGCACGTTGATCATCGAATCGAATTCGATCAGATCGTCGCCCGCGCGGTCGAGATAGAGATTGATGCCCCAGAGGTCTCCCTGTCGCGACCCGTCCTGCATCAGAACGGCCTCTTCATCCGCGTGAAGCTCGGCCCCAATGGCCATCAGCTGCCTTTGCACATCGACCACGGCTTTGACGAAATCTCCGAATTGTTGCTCCGCAATCCTCCGCAGCTCGTCACGCGATATGGCCGCGCTCACGATCTGTGTGGGCATGAGGCGAGATCATAGCATGTGGTCGCCCCCTCACCATCCCAGCCCTCGCCTCCCCTCTCGAGGCGAGCGTCTCGGCTCGAACAGACCCTCTCCGCCTCGAGGGGGAGAGGGCACGTGGCGAGCTAGCGGTTGGGGCCGCGGCCCATGGGATAGGGCTGCCAGCGGATGAGGCTGGTGCGCGGGAGCACGCCGGGATTGACGGCAGAGCGCGGCCACTTGCCCTGAAGCACGGTGGCGATCTCGCGGCCGAGGCGACGGCGCGTCTCCGGCGCCATGCGTGCGGTGGCCGAGGCAATGTGCGGGGTCACGATGACGTTGTCCATGTGGAGGAGCGGGTTCATGGGATCCACGGGTTCCTGCTCGAAGACGTCCAAGGCCGCTCCCGCGATCTGCTTCTGCTTGAGGGCCTCGATCAGGGCGGGCTCGTCCACGGTGGGCCCGCGGCCGTTGTTGATGAACAGCGCGGACTTCTTCATGGCCTTGAACTGCTTCTCTCCCATCATGTGGTGCGTCTCCGAGTTGAGCGGCGCGTGCATCGAGAGGAAGTCCGAGCGCTGGCACAGCTCGATGAGGCTGGTCACCGGCTCCACCCCTACCGCGGTCATCTCGAGCTCGGCGAGATAGGGATCGTAGGAGATCACATGCAGGCCGAAGGCGTGGCAGCGGCGGGCCACCGCCTTGGCCACATTGCCGAAGGAGATGAGGCCGATGGTCTGACCGTAGAGACGAGGGATGTCCTTGAAGTAGGGCCGGCCCTCCGCCCACTTGGCGTCCACCGTGAGCTGATGCATGAGGCGCAGGCGCCGATGAGCGGCGAGGAACATGGCCATGGTGTGATCGGCCACCTCGTCGATGAAGACGTCGGGCACGTTGGTGACCACGATGCCCGCCTCGGTGGCCGCGTCGACGTCCACGGTGTCCGCGCCCACGCTGCCCAGGCCGATCACCTTGCAGCTCTTCAAGCCCTTGATGATGGCGGCGGTAATGCGGCGATTGCGGGCGATGACGGCGTCCGCATCCTGGGCCAGGGCGATGAACTCATCCTCCGTCTTGGCGGGGAGCTCAACGATCTCAGCGCCGATGGGATCGAGGGCCTCCCGCTCGATGGCGTAGGCGCCTTCCGCGGGATCGAAGGACATGCCCCCTGCGGGCCTCTGGACGACGACCTTGAACTTCTTCTTGTCGGCAGGCATACGTGCGACCTCCTTGTCAGATTGGTGGAGCAAGAATACTGCCGCGGGCAGCTGGCGTCGAGACCCCTCGGGCGCGGCTCTTGTAGTAAGGTGAGGCCTTCATGCAGGTCATCCGGCCTTCCCATCCCGAGAGGACACCATGACTCGACGTTTCCTGCTCTCGCTCAGCTTCGCCGTGGCCGTAGGCGCCGTCGCCGTCGTTGCCGCCGGCGTGTACGCCCAAGGCCAGACGCCGAAGCGCGGCGGCATCCTCAACACCCTGCTCATCGAGGAGCCGCCCGGTCTTCTGATCCACGAGTCGGCCACCGTGTCCAACGTGTGGCCGATGTCACCGTGCTACTCGAACCTCGTCCTCTTCGATCCCGCCAAGCCGCAGGAGAGCGTGGATACGGTGATTCCGGAACTGGCCGATCGTTGGTCGTGGCAGGACAACTACCGCAACCTCGTGTTCTTCCTCAAGAAGAACGTGAAGTGGCACGACGGTCGCCCCTTCACCTCGCGCGACGTGAAGTACACCTTCGACGTGGTGCGCGAGGCGCTGGAAGCCCCCACCAAACTCCGGCTGAGCGCGCGCAAGGATTGGTACGCCAACGTGGAAGGCATCGAGGCGCCCGATCCCTCCACGGTGGTGTTCAAGCTCAAGCGCCCCCAGCCGTCGCTTCTTCTCATGCTCGCCTCCGGCTACTCGCCCGTGTATCCGGCGCACGTACCCCTTGGCGAGCTACGCCAGCACTGCGTGGGCACAGGGCCGTTCCGGCAGAAGCAGTACGTGCGCGGGCAGGTCATCGAGCTCGAGCGCAACCCCGACTACTTCGTGCCGGGCCGGCCCTATCTCGACGGCATCCGCTACACCATCATCGGGGAGCGGGGCACGCGCCTCGCCGCCCTGCAGACGGGCCGCCTCGACGCCTTCCTGCCCCTCGAGATGACCAAGGTGATGGCGGAGTCCGTGAAGCAGGCCGCGCCCGCCCTGGTCATCTCCGAGGTGGGGCAGAACGGCAGCGACAACATCGTGATCAACAACAAGCGGGCGCCCTTCGACAATCCCACCGTGCGCCGAGCCGTGAACCTCGCCATGGATCGTCACGCCTTCGTGCAGGGCGTCCGCCACGGGGGCGCGGTGGTGGGCGCGGCCATGATGCCCAAGCCCTTCGGCATCTGGGGCTTGCCCGAGGCGGACTTGAGGAATTTGCCCGGCTATCGCAGCTCCGTGGTGGACAAGGCGGAGGCCAAGCGTCTCCTCGCTTCCGCGGGCTACGGGCCGAGCAAGCCCCTGCGCGTGGAGCTGGTCACTCGCACTATTCCCATCTATCTCGACGTGGGCTCCTTCGTGGCGGATCAGCTGCACCAGGTCGGAGTGGAGGCGTCCCTCAAGCAGATGGACACCGCGGCGTGGTTTCCTGCCCTCGCGCGGCGCGACTATCAGCT
>DATGCY010000164.1:0-3715 GCA_035311385.1 Candidatus Methylomirabilota bacterium | reverse complement strand
GTGCTCTCCGCGAGGCCGGTGGAAGCCCGGCGTCTTCTCGGCGACGTAATCGAGGGTGCGTCCACAATGAGCGCCATGGGGGTGAGTAGGGCCATGCAGCTCGGGTGGCTCAGCGAAGCGTATCTGATCGAGGGCCTACTCGATGAAGCTCACGCCCATGCTCAAGAGGCCGTGTCGCTGGCCCGACGACATGGGGAGCGCCATCACGAAGCCTGGTGTCTCCGACTGCTTGGCCAGATCGTCTCGCATCGTGATCCCGTCGATTTCGAGCAGGCCGAGGGCTATTACCGAGAGGCTCTCTCCCTGGCTGACATGCTCGGGGCCCGACCGCTCGCCGCCCACTGCCACCTCCACCTCGGTGAGCTCCTCCAACGGATGGGTCGGCAGGCGCCGGCTCACGAACACCTAGGGACGGCGACGAGGATGTACCGCGAGATGGACATGCGGACTTGGCTCATTCGGGCGGAGATTGGATTGCGGGAGCCAGGGTAGTTCGGCTTCGCCTTCGTCTCCGTCCAGCTCGAGGCCTACATCGCCAACGACCTGTGGCTCCGGAACGCGCGTCACGCCAACGTGATGGCCCAGCGGGTGCGCGACGGGCTGGCGGCGATTCCCGGCGTGCACTTTCGCGGGCCGACCGAGATCAACTTCGTCCTGGTCGCCCTGCCCCGGCCGGTCTGGGAAGGGCTGGTCGCCGAGGGTTACAGCTTCTCGCGCCGCGGCGCTCCGAGCGCGGGCATCATCCGTATCGCCTGCGCCTTCGACACGACCGAAGCGGACGTGGACGAACTGGTCGCGAGGGCCAAACATCATGCGGGCGTCAATGCACACGCTCTCCCCGTGAGGTAGAGGCCAGGATAAGGGGCGTGTCCGGCCGAGGGACATGCGATGAGGGAGCGCACATACCGGGTGGCGATGATGTTTGCCGGCGATCCGAGTAGCCGCGCGACGCTGAAGCTCGAGGAGACGCGGCTGGGCGACATCGCGAAGGCGCTGCGCAACGTCGGCCTCGACGTCGAGGCTGCGGTCTACGCCGACGAGGTCGCCGACGGTGTGCGCGAGCAATTGCTGCGCGTAGACGGCGTCCTCGTCTGGGTCGATCCGGTCCGCAAAAGACGGCAACCGGGCGAAGCTCGATCCGCTCCTGCGCGACGTGGCGAGCCACGGCGTGTTCGTGAGCGCGCATCCGGACCTGATCCTGAAGATGGGCACGAAGGAAGTCCTCTATCAGACTCGCACCATGAGCTGGGGCACCGACACGCGGCTCTATACGACGTTGGAGCAATTCCGGCGCGAGCTGCCGCAGTGCCTCGCCGAAGGCAAGCCGCGCGTGCTGAAGCAATACCGCGGCAACGGCGGCATCGGCGTCTGGAAAGTGGAAGCTGTCGACCCGGGCGTACCCAGGAAGAGGGTACGCGTACGGCACGCCCTGCGCGGCGGCGAGGACTACGAAGAGTCGTTGGATGAGTTCGTCACGCGCTGTGCGCAGTATTTCCAGGGCGATGGCAGAATTATCGACCAACTCTACCAGGCGCGGCTGACCGATGGCATTGTCCGTTGCTACCAGGTGCGCGACCGCGTGGCGGAAGCAAGAGGCTGCCCTCGATCGCCACGCTGAGCCCGGGCTTGTCCTGAAGGACTCCCTCTCTGACCACGCCCTTAAGCGAGAGCGCCGGTCGGTGATGTCGACGTCCGGGCTCACGTCGAGCCGGAACTCCCCGACCAGCTCGAGATTTGGGGCGACACCATAGTTGAGTACCACGCCAGGCGTCGTGAACGTATTCGTCCGCCCGTGCGCGCGAGATTGAAATAGCCCAGCTCGATCTCGACTTCGCGCGGGTCGGCGACGGCGGCATCCGTGGAGACGAACGGGCGGTAGGCCCACGCGGATGCCGGCAGCAGGACGAGAACGGCGAACAGCGTCGTGAAGACTCTAATTCGTCACGGCCTCGAAGACGAACATCTTCGATGCGGGCCGCCCCTTCTCCTGCTCCGCCGGCGCGTAGACACGATGCGTTCGCCGGTCCACAGCCAGGCTGTGAATCTTCGGCTCGACGGGCACATCCCCGAGCTTCCGGAAGTGCGTCGAGTCATCCATCTGGAAGACCGAGATCGCTCCGCTCGAACACGCGACGTAGATACGACCAAGTCCGGGGTCGAACATCACGACGTCGGCGCCCTTCGCCATCGGCAGGTGTGCGATGGCCTTCTGGGCGTCGAGATCGAAGACGGTCAGGGTATCGTTGCCCTCGCATGACAGAAAGGCTCGACGTCGGTCCGGATCGATCGCCATGCCGTGGTTCTCCCGGCAGCCGTCGACGCGGTAGGTGTCGACCACCGTATCCGTGGCGGGATCGATCACGGCCAAGGCGTTGCGGTCTTGAAGATTGACGTACACCTTTCTCGCGACCGGGTCGTACTGTGGGACTCCGGTCTCGCTATCGAAGCGGAGCACCTTCACGATAGTGTCCGTCCCGACATCGATGACGCTCTCGGCCTTCGCCCGCTCGTTCGAGACGTACGCCTTGTGAAACGGCGCGGCGTAGGCGATGCCGTCCGGCTTCTCTTCCGTCGGGATTCGCTTGACGACGGTCATGCGCTTGAGGTCGACCACGCCGATCTTGTTCTCTCCCCAGTTCGCCGTGTAGACCTTCTTGCCCTCCGCGATGTAGGCCACCCCCTCCGCGCCGGGCACATCGCGCACGGTGCCGACCACGGTGTTATTGGCCAGATTGATGACATACAGGAGGCCGGCAGCGAGATGGGCGGACAACAGATAGTTGTCCTCCTCGGCGATCGTCAGATAGTCAAACCGCTTGCCCGGCGGGCCGGGAAGCTCGAACTCGGCGATCTTGCGCAGCGGTGTTGCGGCCTGGGCGGTGGCGATACCTGCCCCTGCTTTGATCGACACCCTGGCGCCAGCGGTGGCAATCAGCGCGATGACGAACACGCCCACCACGAATCTGCGGACACGCGGTCCCGGCCACCTCGTCGCCATATCACCAGCCCCCCTCAGCTCCGCCGGACGCGGGTCCGGCAATATGCGTAGTCGCTGGGACTCCCGGTCACCTCGTTCGAGTACCGGCGATCTCCAGATTGCCGAACTCGGTTACGGAGTCGGCCTTCGTCCACAGCCCGACCCATCCCCCAGTGAAGGTTTTATCGTCATGGTTCAGCAGCAAGGCATCGTTGAGATACGCCCGAATCTTCGGCCCCTGCGCGACGACACGGATCGTGTGCCACTCACCGCGCTTTGGCTCGGTGACCCTGGCCGACGTAAGCATTCGGCGGTTTCCGTTGATCAGTGCGGCGGAGCCACTGCCCGGCGACGAACTTCCACTAGGCTCAGCGATTGGAACACGGCGTGCCGATGAGAGAAAGAATTGTGGACGTGAGGGGGGTCGAATCCTGACCTCCGGCCGTTCTTGTCTCTACAATTATTCTTCTCCATCGCCGTTTGGGTCGATGATGCGGATGGGGAGGTCGTAGTGCGCTTCGGTCAGTTCCCAGCGGCGGTTTTCTTCGCGGTTCAGGGTGGCTTGATCAGGGAAAAGCTGTTTGGTGACTTCTCTGTGGTGGCCGAAGGAGGCTAGGTTCTTGAAGGTGATCACGATGCGGTATTCCCAGCGAGTGTCTTCGCCGGTGTGAAAGCCTGGCCTATAAACGGTGTATGAGAGCACATAGCCTAGCTCCTTCTGGCGGTTGAGGACGGGGA
>DATGCY010000163.1:0-6109 GCA_035311385.1 Candidatus Methylomirabilota bacterium | reverse complement strand
TTGAAGTAGGCGATGCGTGTCATGGAAGGTCTCCCCGGCGGCGCTAGCGCAGCACGCCGCGATTCGAGAATCGCGTTTCCTGGCTGGTGATGAACTCGAGGAGAGCGGCCTGCCCGCTCTCCGTGGCCTTCCGCGCGCGGGCGAAAGCGCCCGCGATGTCCTCGGGACGCTCCACCCGCTCGCTCCACCCGCCCATGGCACGCCCGAGATCCGCGTAGCGACCGCCGATGTCGCGGGTGCCGTACTTGTCGTGCGAGACCACGAGGTGCGGGATCTCGATGGCCATGGCCGAGTTGTTGAGCACGACGGTGAGGATGGGAATGCCGCAGCGCACGGCCGTCTCGAAGTCGAGCCCGGTCATCCCGAAGGCGGCGTCGCCCATGAAGTTGACGCAGAACTTGTCGGGGGCGGCGAGCTTGGCCCCGATGATGAGCCCGAGCCCCGTGCCGAGCGCATGCGACTTGCCCCAGCCAAGGTAGCTGCGCGGGGGCACGGAGCGGTAGAAGGGCAGGAGCTGGTCGCGCGGGCTCCCCGAGTCGTGCGTCACGATGGCCTCGCGCGGGTCCACCGTGCGCATGAACTCGGCGATGACCCGATACGGCGTCATGGGCACCTCGCCGGAGTCGAGGATGGGCGTCCACTCGCCGAGCCACGCCGCCCGCGCCCGCTCGAGCTCCGCCCGGGCGTTCTCACGACCCGCGGGACGGCCGCCCTGACCCTTGACGGCCTCGATGAACTGGCGGAGCACGAGCCGCGCGTCGCCGAGGAGCGGGTGATCGGCGGCGTAGCTCTTGTTGAGATCGCGCTCGTCGTTGGTGGCGTGGATGAGAATCTTGCCCGCGGGGATGGCGGTGGCCATGCCGTGACGGGTGAAGCTGCACCCGATGCCGAAGACCACGTCGGCCTCGCGGAGATACTGCAAGGTGTGGCCGGTCACTACGGGTCCGCCCGTGCCCAGGGCGAGCGGATGGTCCTCAGGGAAGGCGCTCTTGCCCTCGAGGGTGGCCATGACGGGAGCCTGGAGCAGCTCGGCCAGCTCGAGGAGATCGTCGGACGCCTCGGCGTACAGCACCCCCTGCCCGGCGTGGATCACCGGACGCTTCGCCTCGCGAAGCACGCGCGCCGCCGCCTCGACGTCGCGCGCATTGGCGCCGGCCGCCGTCACCTTGACGGGGCGATACGCGTCGATCAGGGCGTCGGGCACCTCCTCGTTGACGACGTCGGCGGGAATCTCCACCATGGCCGGACCGGGACGGCCCATGCGCATGGTGCTGATGGCTCGCCGCATGACGTCCGTGACCTGGCTGCCCATGGTGATGGTCTCCACGGACTTGGTCACCGAGGCGAAGGTGCGGGCGGAGCTGAACAGCGGGAACACCTGGGCGCGATCGCGCTGATGCCCCAGGGGCAGGAGGAGCAGGGGCGTGGAGTCCGAGTAAGCGGTGGCGACGCCGGGGAAAGCGTTCTCGGCACCGGGGCCGTACTGCATGCAGAAGGCGGCAAGCTTCTTGCCGTTCGTCACTCGCGCGTAGCCGTCGGCGATGCCCACTCCCACCCGCTCCTGGCGGCAGAGCACGGGCCTGATCTCCGCCTTGGCCACGGCCTCGATCAGCGGCGTCGTCGGATAAGCGCTCAGGAACTCGGCGCCTTCGATCTTGAGAATACGGGCGATGGCATCGATGGCTTTCACGATGGTAGCTCCTGGAGGCGCTGGGATTGCCGGTCCCCGCGCGAGCGAGCGGCCGGCCGGCGGCTCCGCGTCGACTATACCGCAGGAAGGCGCCTCTCCGAGCCGCAGTCGGTGTATCCTGCTCTCCCACCCGAACCCCCGGAGGCCAACCCGACATGAGCGACGTCAAGGCACAGCTCGCGAAGTGGATCGACGACGACCGCGACGCGATCGTCGCCTTCTTGTGCGATTTCGTCCGCGCGAAGAGCCCGAACCCGCCCGGTGACACCACGCTGGCCGCCTCTCACGTCACGCGTTTCCTCGAGGCGAACGGCCTGCCTTTCCGCGTCATCGCGCCGCAACCGACCATGCCCAACATCGTGGGCTCCTTCGACACGGGCCGGCCCGGTCACCACCTGGTGTTGAACGGCCACATGGACGTCTTCCCGGCCGACCGGGACGCCGAGGGCTGGACCCACGACCCGTGGGGCGGCGTCATGGCCAATGGGAAGATCTATGGGCGCGGGGTCGCGGACATGAAAGCGGGCACCTCCGCCTCGATCTTCACCTACCGCTATCTCCACCGGGTGCGCGAGCACCTCCAGGGCAAGCTGACCCTCACCGCGGTGTCCGACGAAGAGACGTTCGGGCCGTGGGGCGCGCGCTATCTGATGGAGCATCATCCCGAGGTGCACGGCGACTGCTGTTTGAACGGCGAGCCGAGCAGCCCGCTCACCATCCGCTTCGGGGAAAAAGGCCCGCTCTGGATCAAGTTCACCCTGCGCACGGCGGGCGCGCACGGCGCCTACACGCATCTCTCCCCGAGCGCCACCAAGCAGGCCGCGCGCCTCATCGTCGACCTCGAAGAGCTGACGACCCTGCGGCCGTCCGTGCCCATCGAGATAGCCGATGCGCTGGCGGGGGCCGCCGCGGCCATCGACGAGGCGCAAGGAGCGGGAGCGAAGGACATCGTCCAGCGGGTCACCCTGAACATCGGCGTCATCCATGGCGGCGTGAAGGTGAACATGGTTCCCGGCACCTGCTGGTTCGAGGCCGACATCCGCCTTCCTCCCGGCCTGGGCAAGGCGGAGGTGCTGGCCCGCGTTCGCGAAATCACGGCACGCTACCCGGAGGCCACGTTCGAGGAGATCAACTTCAGCGCGCCGAGCGTGTGCGATCCGAACCACGAGATGGTGGGCATCCTGCGCGCCAACGCCCGAGCTCTCGGCCGCCCCGAGCCCGCCCCCATCGTGAGCCTAGGCGGCACTGACGCGCGTCTCTGGCGGCAGCGCGGCGTGCCCGCCCTCGTGCACGGACCGTTTCCCCGCGGCATGGCCCAGGCCGACGAGCACGTGGAGATCGACGAGTTCCTGCACGTGGTGCGCATGCACGTCCTCTCGTCGTTCGACTATCTGTCGCGCTGACCGTCGCGGTCAGAGGAGACGCCATGGCGTTCATTCGCACCATACCGCCGGCGGATGCGCAAGGAGCCGTGCGCGAGATGTACGAGCAGGCGCAGAGTCGCCTCGGCTACGTGCCCAACTGGGCTCAGGCCTTCAGCCTCCGGCCGGACGTGCTGGACGGCTGGTCGACCCTGCTGCGCTCCGTGCAAAGCAACCTGTCGGTGCGGAGCTACGAGCTCGCCACCCTCGCCGCCGCCCGCGCCCTCCGGTCCTCGTATTGCGCCCTCGCCCACGGCAGCGTGCTCGCCACCAAGGTGTTCGATGCGCCCACCGTGACGGCCATCGCCACCGACGCTCCCGAGACGCCGCTGGAGCCAGGCGAGCGCGCCCTCATGACCTTCGCGGAGAAGGTGGCTCGAAGCGCGGAGCAGATCACCGCCGCCGACATCGAGGTCTTGCGCTCGCACGGCTATCGGGACGAGCAGATCTTCGACGTGGCCGCCGCCGCCGCCGCGCGATGCTTCTTCAGCAAGCTCCTCGACGCGGTGGGCGCGCGGCCCGACTCTACTTTCCAGGACCTCGAGCCGAGCTTGCGGAGCGCCCTCACCGTGGGCCGGCCGATCGACGACCGACCCGCCGCGAGGGTTCCCGAGATTGGCGCAACGCCCCGATCGTCGGGCGCATAGTCCTCATCCCGCGAGATTGACTGGCACACGCGCGGCCGCGCGTGCATGCTTGTCGGCCGGAGGGTCTCCATGAAGATCGCACGCGTCGAGGCGCTACACGCGGACGGGGGCTGGCGGCCGTGGACCTTCGTCCGCATCGAGACGGACACCGGCCTGGTCGGCTGGGGCGAGTGCAGCGACAACCGGAGCCCGTACGGCATCGCGGGCAGCGTCCGGGACCTCGCCTCCGTGCTGGTAGGACAGGACCCGCGCCCGGTGGAACGCTTGTACTGGGACATGCTGCGGGCGACTCGCCAGAACTACGGCGGGGTGTCCTTCAAGGCCATGGCGGGCATCGAGCTGGCGCTCTGGGACATCAAGGCCAAGGCCCTCGGGGTGCCGGTGTACGAGCTATTCGGCGGCCCACTGCGGGATCGCATGCGGCTCTACTGGTCGCACTGCGGGACCACACGAGCGCGCATGGGCAGCATGCTCGGCACGCCGCCGCTCAAGACCTACGACGACATCGCCGCTCTCGGGCGAGAGGTGGTGGCCCGCGGCTTCACCGCGCTCAAGACCAACATGGTAATTCCCGGCGACCCCGCCACCGTCTACTTCCCCGGCTTCGCGAGCGGCATCAACACCACGGACGGCGCGCCCACCGTGGAAATCCTCGAGGCCATCGACCGGCTCATCGGCACCTTCCGCCAGGCGGTAGGGCCCACGGTCGGGCTCTGCCTCGACCTCAACTACAACTTCCGGACGGAAGGTGTCCTGCGCATCGCCAAGCTGCTCGAGAAGTACGACATGCAGTGGCTCGAGTACGACAACTGGGATCCCGACGCCCTGCTCCAGATCAAGCAGTCGACCTCGACCCGGCTGGCCTCGTGCGAGAGCCTGGTGTCGCTGCGGCAGTATCGGCCCTTCCTCGAGAAGCACGCGGTGGATGTGGCCATCATCGACGTGCCGTGGAACGGTTTCTCGCCGTCGGTACAGATCGGCCGGCTCGCCGAGGCCTGCGAGATCAACATCGCGCCCCACAACTACTACAGTCACCTCGCCGACCTGCACGCCCTGCATCTCTGCGCGGTGCTGCCCAACGTGCGCATCATGGAGATCGACATCGACGACGTGCCGTGGAAGGGCACGTTGGTGACGAGGCCCCCAGAGATCCGCGACGGCCACATCTGGCTCACCGACGCCCCCGGCTGGGGCGCCGACGTCAACGAGAAGGTTTTGGCCGAGCATCCCTGGCCGCGCCCGGGCGAAACGGGGCCCCGGTTGTTCTACGGCATGGACCCCGCCCAGATGACCGCGCGCCCGTGAGGAGAGCCGCGACCGCCGAGCCCCCGGCGCCGCGGTCCGGGCTCAGTGCCCGCCGTGCGTGCCGATCTTGGGAATGGACATCACCAGGTGGAGGTATCCACCGAGCTCGTTGATCTTCCGCATGTCACCGGCGCGGAAGGCGGCCCGCTCCTCGTCGGTGAGGTCGGCGTCGGCGATGGCGGCGGCCGGGTTTTCGATGAAGCGGGCGCGCAGGGCGGGATCCTTCTTGAGGTGATACAGGAGACTGTTGATCGCGTAGCGGCTCATCCGAGCTTCCATTCCACGGCGGCGAGATTGATCCGGGGCAGCTCGCCGAAGTAGCGCACCTCGGCCCGGGCGGGCGTGAGGGCGCCCAGCAACACCATCCAGTTCAAGAACTCGTGGCTCCCCGTCTTGTGCAGCTCATCGGCGGTGAGTTCAAGCAGCGGCTCGTGCTCGCCACGCTCCATCCAGTAGATGAGCTTCCGGTCGAATACCGTGTCCGTCTGGCCGACCCGGCTCAGCAACAGCTCGGGGAAGTGGGACAGACCGCCCGTCGCGATGATGCCCACCGTCCACGGGCTCTTGGCCACCACCCGGGCGATGTGCTGGCCGAATTGGAAGCAGCGTCGCGCCGTCGGCTGCGGCGCGATGAAGGCGTTCACGAAAATGGGGACGAGGGGCGGAATGGGCCGCGAGCCCAGGAGCGTGTTCACCGGGCTCAGAAACGCGTGGTCGATGGGCGCCTCCCACGAGAGGGCGAGATCGAAGCCGCTCGCCATGCCCTGCTCCAGGACGTGGTTGGCGAGCTCCTCGTGGAGCATGTACTCCGTGGCCATGTGCTCGAGGACCTTGTCGAAGGCCTCGGCGTTGTCCTGCATCATCCGCTGAACCGTCTTGCCGATGCGCACGCAGAAGGCGGGCACGCAGTTGAAGGAGAACGCGTTCATGTGGTCATCGGCCACCACGATGAGCGCGTCGGGCTTCCGCTCCACGAGGCGGTCGCCCATCCGCGCGATGGCCTCCATCGCCTCGGTCACCTTCTGCCGGCCGAGGTCGCCGCATGC
>DATGCY010000162.1:0-5309 GCA_035311385.1 Candidatus Methylomirabilota bacterium | reverse complement strand
GCGGCAGCGGTCGAAGGCCATGGGGCAGCGCGGATGGAAGCGACAGCCCTCGGGTACGTCGAGCGGGCTCGCCACCTCACCTCTGGGCACGATGCGCTCGCGACGTAGTGACGGATCAGCCACGGGCAGCGCAGAGAGCAGCACCTGCGTGTAGGGATGCTTGGCGCAGAGGTGGAGGGCCTCGCGCGAGCCGATCTCCACGATCTCGCCCAGGTACATCACGGCGACGCGGTCCGACATGTGCAGAACCACGTGGAGGTCGTGGGAGATGAAGAGATAGGTGAGCCCGAAGCGACGGCGTAGATCCATGAGCAGGTTCAGCACCTGCGCCTGGATCGACACGTCCAGGGCTGACACAGGCTCGTCGGCCACGATGAGGCTCGGCTTGAGGGCCAGGGCCGCCGCGATGCCGATGCGCTGGCGCTGGCCGCCCGACAGCTCGTGGGGATACCGCTCGGCGAGGGACGGATGGAGTCCGACCACCTCCAACAGCTCGCCGACCAGGCGCCGGCTCCCTGCCGCGTCCTCTTTACCGTAGATTTCGAGCGGCTCGGCGATGGTGCGGCCCACCCGCATGCGCGGATTGAGCGAGCCGAACGGATCCTGGAAGACGATCTGCATGCGCTGTCGCGCCTCCCACAGCTCGTGGGGAGTGAGCGTCACGAGGTCCCGCCCCTCGAAGCGCACGTGGCCCGCGGTGGGCTCGATGAGACGAAGGACCAATCGACCCGTGGTCGACTTCCCGCACCCCGACTCGCCCACCAGCCCCAGCGTCTCTCCCGGCTCGAGGGCAAAGCTCACGCCGTCCACGGCCCGGATGATCCGCCGACGACGGGCCAACCACTGGCCGCCCACGTCGAAATGCTTGGCGAGGCCACTCGCCTCGAGGAGCGCGGCCATCAGCTCACCACCGGGCAGGCCACGAAGTGGTCGGGCTCCCGCTCCTTGAGACCGGGGACCGCACGCCGGCAGTCCGCCACCGCCAATGGGCAACGTGCGGCGAAGCGACAGCCTGCGTCCGGCCGTCGCAGATCGGGCGGCACGCCTTCGATGGAGGTGAGAGGCAGGCCGAAGCGACTCGGATGGGGCAGGCACTGGAGCAGGCCCCGCGTGTACGGATGGAGCGGACGGGAAAAGAGGCGATCCACGGGCGCCATCTCCACGATGCGCCCCGCGTAGATCACGGCTACGCGATGGCAGAGCTCGGCGACCACGCCCAGGTCGTGGGTGATGAGCAGCACCGCCATCCCCCGCTCCGCCTGAAGCCGGCGCAGCAGGTCCAGGATCTGTGCTTGTATGGTCACGTCCAGCGCCGTGGTGGGCTCATCGGCGATGAGCAGCGCGGGGCCGGCCGCGAGCGCCATGGCGATCATGGCGCGCTGGCGCAACCCACCGGAGAGCTGATGCGGGAAATCGCGCGCCCGCTGCAGCGCTGCGGGGATCTGGACCGACTCGAGCATCTCCACCGTGCGAATCCACGCTTCTCGCCGGCTCGTGCTCCCATGGGCGAGCACGGCGGCGCTGATCTGGTCACCGATGGAGAAGACGGGATTGAGCGACGTCATGGGCTCCTGAAACACCATGGCGATGCGCGCGCCGCGCACCTGGCGCATGGCTTCGACGTCCTTGGCGAGGAGGTCTTCGCCCTCGAGGAGCACCCGGCCGGCGGCGATCCGGCCCGGTGGCGGGACCAGGCGCATGATGGAGAGTGACGTGACGCTCTTGCCGCAGCCGCTCTCGCCGACCAGACCGAGCACCTCGCCACGCTCGATGGTGAAGCTGATGCCGTCGACGGCGCGCAGCACACCCTGGCTCGTCGCGAACTGCGTCTCCAGTCCCTCGACCGAGAGGAGTGGCGCCATCTCAGCCCTCACGACTTTCCACCCTCGCCCCAATCCTCAGGGAAGGAGAGGGAGCCCGGTTCCCTCTCCCCTTGTGGGGGCGAAGGATGGGGTGATGGGGACTCACGTCGGCGGGACCGCCGCTCATGGTCGCTACGCGCTAGACCTTGAGCCGAGGATCGAGCGTGTCGCGGAGCCAGTCGCCGAGGAGATTCACCGCGAGCACCGTCAGCATGATGGCGAGGCCAGGGAAGGTGGCGAGCCACCACGCGGTAGCGACGTAGTTGCGGCCGTCGGAGAGCATCCAGCCCCAGGTCGGTGTGGGCGGCTGGACGCCCAGGCCCAGGAAAGACAGCGCCGACTCGTAGATGATCATGAAGGCCAGCTCCAGCGTGGCCACCACGATGATGGGCGTGAGCGCGTTCGGCAGGACGTGGCGCACGAGGAGCCGGAAGGAGCGGCCTCCCCGCGCCCGCGCTCCGCTCACGAACTCACGCTCGCGGATGGAGAGAACGTCGGCCCGCACGATGCGCGCGAACTGTACCCAGCGCGTCACGGCCATGACCAGGATCACGTTGAGCAGACTCGGGCCGAGGGCGAAGACCACGCCCATGGCGAGGAGGATGTAGGGGATGGCGAGGAAGACGTCGACCACGCGCATGATGAAGGCGTCGGTGCGGCCGCCGTGGAATCCCGCGAGCAGGCCCAGGGTGACTCCGATCAGGCATGACAGCGACACCGCAGAGAGCCCCACGCCGAGCGAGATGCGCCCGCCGTAGAGAATGCGGCTCAGGATGTCGCGCCCGAGGTGATCCGTGCCGAGGGGATGCTCGCGCAGTCCCCGCGCCTCCCACATGGGCGGCCGGAGTCGCTTCATCAGCATCTGGCGCGCGGGGTCCCACGGCGCGATCTGCGGCGCGAACACGGCCGCCCCGCCCATGCAGAGAAGGACGGTGAGGCCGAAGACGGCGCGGAAGCTCAGCCGGCGGCGGAGCGGCGCGGCCAGGGGGCGGACGTCCGCCGCGGCGGTGACGCTCGCCGCCTCGCTCACCGGTGGCTCCGCGCGAGCACGATGCGCGGGTCGAGATACGTATAGAGCAGGTCCATGGCGAGGTTGATCAGCACGAAGAGGGTGGCCAGCATGGCCACGATGGCCTGCACGAGGGGATAGTCGCGGCTGAAGATGGCATCCACGGCAAGCCGGCCTACCCCCGGCCACGCGAAGATGGTTTCCGTGATGACCGCGCCGCCGAGGAGCACGCCGAACTCGAGCCCAACGATGGTGACGAGGGGTATGGCCGCGTTCTTCAGCGCGTACTTGTAGGTGACGAGGAAGGCGCGCACGCCGACGGCGCGCGCGGTGCGCACGTAGTCCTGGGCGAGCACCTCGAGCATGCCCGAGCGCGCCATGCGCGCGATGCGCGCCATGGAGAAAGCGCCGAGGGCCACCGCGGGCAGAACGAGGGAGGCGAGGCCTTCACGCCCCGCCGCGGGGAGCCAGTGGAGCTTCACTGCGAACACGAGGATCAGGAGCAGGCCCAGCCAGTACACGGGCATGGCTTGGCCGAGCAGCACCCCGACCGAGCAGACCGCGTCAATGAAGGAGTTGCGGCGCAGGGCGGCCACGATGCCCGCGGGCACCGCGACTACCAGCGCCAGGCTGAGCCCCGCCGCCGTCAGCTCGAGAGTGGCGGGAAGGGTCTGGAAGATAAGGGTGACCGCGGGCACCTGGTGCTTGAACGACAGGCCGAAGTCGCCGCGCACGGCGCGCGAGAGGAAGCGGAGGTACTGCACCCACAGGGGATCGTCGAGGCCGAGGAGGGCACGGAGCTGACGCACGTCCTCCTCGCGCGCTTCCAAGGGCAGGAGGAGACGCGTGGGATCGCCCGTGAGATGCAGCAGCCCGAAGACGATGATGGAGACGCCGAGGAGCACGAGAAGGCTCTGGACGAGGCGCCGGAGAACGTAGGAGAGCATCAGCGCCTCCCCTCACCCCGGCCCTCTCCCTCGAGGGGAGAGGGAGCCGACATTCCCTCTCCCCCGCGCGGGGGAGAGGGCAGGGTGAGGGGGCGAACCAAGGCTGAAGACTAGAAGCCGATCTCGGTCAGCCGGATCGACTCGTCGCCGCGGGGCGTCCACTTGAGGCGATTGTTCACGCCGTAGATGTCCATCTGCTGGTACATGAAGAGCCAGGGTGCGTCCTCGCGGATCATCTTGAGGAGCTGGCTGTAGAGCTGCTTGCGCTTCTCCGCGTTCATCTCCGAGCGCGCCTGCTCCATCAGCTTGTCCACCTCGGGGTTCGAATACTGCGAGACCGGCTCGCCGGTGTGAAAATTCGGCGTCACCCAGTGATCGGGGTCGAGGCTCGGCAGGCACCAGCCGTTCATGAAGATGTCCTCGGTCTTGTGATCGAGGACGGAGCGCACGTAGCTCCCCCATTCGCCGATGATCTTCACGTTGGTCTTGATTCCGTTCTCCGTCAGCTGGCCCGCCACCGCCTGCGCGATATCCTTGTCCATGGCCCAGCGGCCGTTGGGCGCCTGCAGGGTGAGCTGGATGTTGGTCTGGCCGGCCGCGGCGAGGAGCTCCTTGGCCTTCTTGGGGTTGTACTCGTAGAAGGGGATCGAGGGATCGTAGCCCCACACGTTGGGCGGCATGGAGGAGTTGATGCGCTTGCCATTGCCGAGGAGCACGTTGTCGATGATGCCCTGCACGTCCACCGCATAGTTGATGGCCTGACGCACGCGCTTGTCGGCGATGGGGCCGCCCTTGATCTGGGCGAGGCCGAAATAGATGATCCGGCAGCTCGGGATTTTCTCCACGCGCACCGTCTTCGTCTGGGCGAGTTGTGGGAGCTGATCGGGCGGCACGTTGACGATGAGATCCGCCTGGCCCGTCTGCAGGGCGGCGATGCGGGCGCCCAGCTCGGGGATGGGCTTCCAGGTAGCGCGGCGTACCGCGGGCTTGCCTGTCCAGTGCGCGTCGTTGGCCTCGACCACGATCTTGTCGTTCTTCACCCACTCCACGAATTTGAAGGGACCGGTGCCCACAGGCTTGAGGTTGGCCTGGGCGTCGCCCACCTGCGCCACGTACTTGGGCGCGAGCTGGTACATCAGGGTCATGCGCGCGGGCATGGAGGGGTCGGGCACCTTGGTGTGGAAACGCACGGTGAACGGATCCACGATCTCTACCGCCTCGATGGTGGAGAACCAGCCCTTCTGGGGCGACTTGAAGTCGGCGCGGTTGATCCGCTCGAGCGAGAACTTGACCGCGTTGGCGTCGAAGGGCTCGCCGTTGTGGAACTTGACGCCCTGGCGGAGCTTCACCTCCCACACGCGGTCGCTCACCAGCTTGTAGGAGGTCGCGAGGTTGGGCACGAGCTGCAGCTGCTTGTCGCGGGTGAGGAGGGTATCGTAGATCGACGTGTTGATGATGAGGGTGACGATGTTGTTGGTCATCTGCACGTCG
>DATGCY010000161.1:0-10429 GCA_035311385.1 Candidatus Methylomirabilota bacterium | reverse complement strand
CGTGGAGAAGGTGGTGGCCACGGTGGCCGCCGCGGCGCGCACCGGCTCCATCGGCGACGGCAAGGTCTTCGTGCTTCCCATGGGAGAGGCCATCCGCATCCGTACCGGAGAGAAGGGGGAAGCTGCCATCTGACGCCGCCGTCGCTTCCCGCCGTCGCCGCCATGGCTGATCTCCTCGCTGCCTCTCCTCGCGATCGCGCCGCGCTGGCAGAGCTCAAGCGCCGCGGCTTCGCCGAGCCCGCGCGCGCGCTCGGCAATCTGCACGCGATGACGCCCGAGCCGCGGGACGCCGAACTGCTCGCGCCGCTCCTTCCCCGCCTCCTTGTCGAGATGGCGGCGGCGCCCGATCCCGACATGGCGCTGAACAATCTCGAGCGCCTGGCCGCCCAGGGCGACCGTCCCGCCCTCTTCCGTCTCCTCGCTGGGCATCCCGGCGCCCTCCATCTAGTCGCCCGTCTCGGCGGCACCAGCCAGTTCCTCGCCGACACGCTGCGCCGACGGCCCACCTTGCTCTCGTGGCTCCTCGAGCCGGGGACCATGCGGCAGTGGCTGAGGGACGAGCTGGCGGCCGATCTCGAGCAGAGCGCGCAGGCCTTCGATCGGGCGGAGGGGCGCTGGAACGCGCTAAGGCGCTTCAAGTACCGTCAGCTCCTCCGCATCGGGAGCCGGGACATCCTCGGTGACGCCGATCTCACCGTGACCACGGAGGAGCTCTCGCGCATGGCCGACGTGTGCCTGGCCGCGGCCTGGCGCTGGACGGAGGAGGAGCTGCGCCGGCGCTACGGCGAGCCGCGGGCCGCCGACGGGTCCCCCACGGGCTTCGCGGTCATCGGCATGGGCAAGCTCGGGGGCGACGAGCTCAACTACTCGTCCGACATCGACCTGGTGTTCGTGTATGGCGACGATGGCGACACCTCGGGCGGTGAGGAGGGCGTGATCGCCAACGGGGACTACTTCGCGACGGGGGCGCGCACTCTCGTGGAGGCGCTGGAGTCGGTGACGGACGAGGGCTACGCCTTCCGAGTGGATCTCCGGCTCCGCCCGGAGGGACGCATGGGCGGCGTCGTGCTGTCACTCTCAGGCTACCGCGCCTATCTCGAGGAGCGCGCCGAGCTCTGGGAGCGCCAGGCCCTGATCAAGGCGCGCTTTTGCGCGGGCGATGCGGAGGTGGCCGCGCGCTTCTTCGATCTCGTGCGTCCCTTCGTGTTCCGTCCCGGGGTGGATCCCGAGATCGTGGCAGAGGTGCGGGGGATGAAGGCGCAGATCGACAAGTCGCTGCGCGCCAAGGGCGTCCAGCGCCGACACGTCAAGCTCGGGGTTGGGGGGATCCGCGAGGTCGAGTTCCTCGTGCAAGCGCTCCAGCTCCTCTACTCGGGCGACGACCCGTGGCTCCGTGAGCGCAACAGCCTCCGTGCCATCTTCCGCCTCACCGAGCGCGGCTACCTGCCCCAGGCGCTCGGGCGCTTCCTCGGCGACGCCCTCGTTTTCCTCCGCACGGTGGAGCACCGGCTCCAAATCGTCGACGAGTTCCAGACTCACACCTTGCCCGACGAGGGCCCGGCCCGGGGGCGGCTCGCGCGGCGGCTCGGCTCGACGCTGCCTCCGGCGGAGGCGCGCCGTCGCTTCGAGGCGGAGTATCGCCGCGTCACCCACGGCGTGCACCATGCCTTCGCCGACTTCTTCGCGGCGCCCCCGGAAGCCCGCGCGCCCGCCCCGCGTGTCCCGACCTATACCGCGCTCAAAGCCACGGGCTTCACTGATCCCGACCGCGCGCGACAGAATCTGCGCCTCGTCCTCGAGGGTCGGCCGCTCGTGCCCTATGCCGAACCCATGCGGCGCGCGCTCCACGCCATGTTCCCCGTGCTCCTGGAGGCGCTGTGGCAGAGCCCAGACCCCGACGAGGCGCTCAACCAGTTCGAGCGCTTCGTAGCCGCGGCCGGCCCGCGCACCGCCTACCTCGAGTTGCTCGCCGAGCGGCCGGATCTCCTCGTGAACCTGGTCAAGCTGTGCGCGCGCGGCGAGCTCCTCACCCAACTTCTCGTGACCCAGCCCGAACTCTTGAACGGGCTCGCCGATCCCTCGACCTTCGCCGCGCCACGACGGCGGCGACAGTTCAAGGAACGGCTGGCGCCCGCCCTCGCGCCTCGGCTGGGTCTTGCCGAGCGCATGGATCGGCTCCGGCGGCTCAAGCAGGCGGAGGAGCTGGCCGTGACCTGGCGCATGCTCCTCGGGGTGACCGACGCGGAGCGCTTCTCCCGGGAGATGACAGAGTTGGCAGAGGCGGCGCTGAAGGCGGCCTGGCTTCTCGCTCTCGGGGAGACGGCCGGCGCTCACGGGGTGCCCCGGTGCGCCACGGGCGAACTCGTCGGCGCCTGCATCGTCGGCCTGGGGAAGTTCGGCGGCCGCGAGCTCTCCACGGGCTCCGATCTCGATCTCTTCGTGATCTACGCGGGTCCGGGCGAGACCGACGGGGCCGAGCGGGTGGAGGCCCATGTATTCTACGATCGGGTAGTGGAGATGCTCTCGTCCATTCTGGGCGATGTGACGGCGGCCGGGGTCGTGGTGCCGGTCGACCTGCGCCTGCGTCCCGGCTCCAAGGGCAGTGGCTTCGCCTCGAGCCTCGACGCGCTCGGGCGGTACTATCGCGAGTGGGCGGATCCTTGGGAGCGCCAGACCCTGACCCGTGCGCGCCTCGTGGGCGGCGATCCGCGGGTGGGCCGGGCGGCGCGGCGCGAGATCCGCGCGCTCGTGTATGGGGCGGAAGCGGCGCCGCCCGATCTCAAGGAGATGCGCGCGCTGCGGGGGCGGATGCAGAAGGAGCTCGGCAAGGAGACGCCCGGACGCCTGCACGTGAAGTTCGGGCGAGGAGGGCTGGTCGACGTGGAGTTCATCACCCAGGCGGTTCAGATGACGCAGGGACGGCGCCATCCTCCCATCCGGAGCCCGCACACCATGACCGCGCTCCAGGAGATCGGGCGCGCCGGCCTGCTCCCCGCTGGCGAGGCGGCCGCGCTAGCGGGGCACTACCGCTTCCTCCGCCGCGTCTCCGCCGACCTGCGGCTCTTCGGCGCCCGGCCTACCGATACGCTCGATCTGGCCGGCCCCATCCCCGCGCGCCTCGCCAAGAGCCTCGACTATCCGTCGCGCAAGGAGTTTCTCGACGACTACAAGCGCCGCACTACGTGGGTGCGGACGCTCTACGATCGGGTGGTGCCGGCATGAGCGAGCGCTTCTTCATCGTGGACGGGCCGCATTTCCTTTATCGCGCCTATCACGCGCTGCCGTACCTCTCCAACTCGAAGGGGCAAGCTACGCACGCGGTCCGTGGCGTGTCCACCATGCTGCTCAAGCTCCTTCGCGAGGAGAACCCCGCTTACGCGGCGGTGGCCTGGGATCCGCCGGGGCCGACCTTCCGCGAGGAGAAGCTGCCCTCGTACAAGGAAACGCGCGCCCCCATGCCGGACGATCTGCGGAGCCAGATCGCGCTCGTGAAGCGCGTGTTCGAGGCGCTCCGGCTGCCGGTGCTCGAAGTGCCCGGCTTCGAAGCCGACGACGTGCTGGGCACGGTGGTGGCACGGATGCGGGGCAAGCCCGTCGAGGTGGTGCTGGTGACCGGCGACAAGGACATGCTGCAGCTGGTCGGGCTTGGCGTTCGCGCGCTGGCGACGAACGCGCGCGGTGAGCCCGTGTGGTTCGACGACGAAGCGGTCGTCGCCAAGTGGGGGGTCGAGCCTGGACAGATCCCCGACCTCCTCGCCCTCATGGGAGACAGCATCGACAACATCCCCGGGGTGCCCGGGGTGGGTGAGAAGACCGCGGTCAAGCTCATCTCGCAGTTCGGTAGCGTGGAGCGCCTCTACGAGAACCTCACCCTGGTGCAAGGCAAGCTGCGGGAGACGCTGGCCACGCATCGCGAGCAGGCCTTTCTCTCGCGCGAGCTCGCCACGGTGAGCACGCGCGTGCCCATCCCGGAGGATCTCCAGGCCTTCAAGCGCCAGGAGCCCGACTGGGAACGTCTTCGCGCGCTCTGGACCGAGCTCGAGTTCGAGACGCTGCTCCGCCAGCTTCCCGCTTCGGAAGCACCGGCGGTGGTCGCGGAGGCGCTACCCGCTCTCGAAGGCGCCGAGGCACTCCAGCAGTGGCTCGCCCCGGTGCCCGCCGATGATCCCGTGGCGGTGGACTGGGCGGGAGAGGGCGGCCCTCCGGAGCCGGGGCTCAGCGTCCTCGGGGTCTACCATCCCGCGGCGGGTGCCGCCGTCCTCACCCTGGACAAAACGCCGCCCGACTTCGGCGGACGGCGTCTCATCGGGCACGACGCCAAGCCGCTCGTCGAGTGGTGGATGGCGCGCGGCACGCCGCCCGTCTTCGACGACACGGCGGTCGGCGCCTATTTGCTCAATCCCGCGCGCACGAGCTACAAGCTCGCGGACACGAGCGCGGAGCTCCTGAGCGCGGGGACTGGCCTCGCCGCGGCGGGGAGCCGTGCCCATGCCGTCTGGCAGCTCTGGGAGATGATGCCGCGCGCCCTCGAGGAGGTCGGCCTCGACGCTCTCTACCGAGACCTCGAACAGCCGCTGGTGCCGGTGCTGGCCGCCATGGAGCGCCACGGCATCCGCGTGGATCCCGATCGCCTCGCCGACTTCTCCAAGGAGCTCGACCTCACCTTGGACCGGCTCACTCGTGAGATCTGCGAGCTGGCGGGCGAAGAGTTCAACATCGGCTCGCCCAAGCAGATGGCGCGCATCCTCTTCGAGAAGCTCAAGCTGCCGCCCATCAAGAAGACCAAGACGGGCTACTCCACCGACGCCGACGTGCTGGAGCAGCTCGCTCTTACCCACGAGCTGCCCGCCAAGATCATCGAGCACCGCATCATGACCAAGCTCAAGTCCACCTACGCCGATGCCCTGCCGCTGCTGATCAATCCGGCGACCCAGCGTATCCATACCTCGTTCAACCAGCTCGTGGCCGCCACCGGCCGGCTGTCGTCGTCGTCGCCCAACCTCCAGAACATTCCCATCCGCACCGAGCTGGGCCGGCGCATCCGCGCCGCCTTCGTGCCCGAGCCCGGCTGGCGCTTCGTGGCCGCGGACTACTCGCAGATCGAGTTGCGCATCCTCGCCCACGTTTCGGGAGAGGAGAGCCTGGTGACAGCCTTCCGGGCCGGGGAGGACATCCATCGTCGCACCGCCGCCGAGGTCTTCGGGGTGGAGCTCGGCGCCGTCACCTCCGAGCAGCGCGACGTGGCCAAGACCACCAACTTCTCCATCATCTATGGAGTGACGGCCTTCGGGCTGTCGCGCGGCCTCTCCATCAGCCAGAAGCAGGCCCAGGAGTTCCTCGACCGATTCTTCGAGCGCCACCAGAAGGTGAAGGCCTATCTCAGCAGCACGGTCGCCGAGGGGCGCAAGCGCGGCTACGTGCAGACGCTGCTCGGCCGGCGGCGCTACATTCCCGAGCTCAGCAGCGGGAACCCGAACCTGCGCGGCTTCGCGGAGCGCATGGCGACCAACGCCCCCGTGCAGGGCACCGCGGCGGACCTCGTGAAGATCGCCATGGTGCGCATGGCCCGTGCTCTCACGGACCATCGGATGCGGAGCCGGATGCTCCTCCAGGTGCACGACGAGCTGCTCTTTGAAGCGCCCGAGGACGAGGTGGCGGGGCTCGAGGCCCTGGCGCGGGAGATCATGGAGTCGGCCATGACCCTGGACGTGCCGCTCAAGGTCGACATCAGCTCGGGCCTCGACTGGTCCAAGACGTGAGGGGTTCCCTCACCTGGCTTTCGAGATGAGGCGGTGCCTTCGGATCGATATGAGGTCGGCTCTCGCCTGGCTTCCGGCATGAAGAAATTTCTCCTGGTCGGCCTCACGGGCAGCATCGCCACGGGGAAGAGCACGGTGAGCCAGATGTTCGCCCACCTCGGCGCGCGCGTGCTCGACGCCGATCTGCTCGCCCGAGAGGTGGTGATGCCGGGTCAGCCCGCCTATCTCAAGATCGTGGAGGAGTTCGGCCAGGGCGTGGTCCAGGACGACGGCTCGCTCGACCGCAAGGCCCTCGGCGCCATCGTCTTCGCGGATGCCACGCGCCGGAAGCGCCTGGAGGAGATTACCCATCCCGCCATCGGTCTCCGCCAGCAGCGCATCCTGTCCGTGCTGGAAGAGGAAGAGTTCGAGGGGATCGTCATCTGGGATGTGGCCCTCCTCTTCGAGACGGGGGGCGTGGCGCGCATGGACCGCGTCGTCGTCGTATACACCGATCCCGACACGGAATTGGCGCGCCTCATGGCGCGAGACGGCATCCCGGAAGCGCAGGCGCGAGCGCGCATGGCGAGCCAGATGCCGGTGGCCGAGAAGGCCAGGCGCGCGCACTACGTCATCGACAACTCCGGCGAGCGCGTGGAGACGGAGCGGCAGGTCAAGACGGTGTACGAATCCCTCCTGGCCGAGCTCAAAGCCAGGCAGCAAACATGAGCCCGCGCCGGAATGCCCGCGCCCTCACGCCGTCGCCCCGGCGCCATGCCGCCTCGGGCAAGAGGCGGGCTCTGGGCCAACACTTTCTCCGCGACGACAGTGTGGCCGAGCGCATCGTGGCCGTGCTCGCGCCCACGCCGCGCGACCTCGTCCTGGAGATTGGCCCAGGGCATGGAGCGCTGACCCATCGGCTCGCGCATGCGGCGGGGCGGCTCCTCGCCGTCGAGGTAGATCGAGATCTCGTGGAAGAGCTCACCGCGCGCTTCGCCGGCGAGCCCCACGTGGAGATCCGGCTCGCGGACGCCCGCGCTTTCGACTATCGCGCGCTTGCCGCGCTCAAGCCCGAGCCCGACGGCCGCGTGCTCGTGGTGGGCAATCTTCCCTACAGCGTGAGTAAGCCTATCCTGATGACGCTCGTAGAGGCCGGACGCGCGGTGGACGAGATGGCCCTCATGCTCCAGAAGGAAGTCGCAGAGCGGGTCGCCGCCGAACCCGGCGGGAAGACTTACGGCAGCCTCTCCGTGCTGACCCAGGTCGCCCGCGAAGCGAGAGTCTGCTTTACGGTGCCGCCGGGAGCGTTCCGGCCTGCCCCGCAGGTCGATTCGGCAGTGCTGCACGTGCGGGCCCGTCAGGCTCCCGTGGTGAACGAGGCGGCGGCACCGCGATTCCGCGCGGTCGTCCTCGCCGCCTTCGGCCAGCGCCGGAAGAGCCTGGCCAATGCGCTCGCGGCCGGCCTCGGCTTGGGCGTCGAGCAGGCGCGCGCGGCCTGCGTAAACGCCGGGGTCGATCCGGGACGTCGCGCGGAGACGCTCACGCTCGACGAGTTCGTTCGACTCGCCTCCGTCGCACCTCGCTGACCGGCCGTTTTTTCGCCCACGCGAGGCTGGGTGGTACGATGACTCCGCCGCCGTGAGCACCCTTTACCGACCCGAGCCTGTCCCGATCGACGCTCCCCGTGAGCCCGCCGTCCGCCTCATCCCGCTGGGCGGGCTGGGCGAGATCGGGCTCAACATGATGCTCGTCGAGTCCGGCGACGACATCGTGGCGGTGGACTGCGGCTTGCTCTTCCCGGACGACGAGATGCCCGGCGTCGACTACGTCATCCCGGACTTCACCTACCTGCGCGAGCATCGGGAGCGCTTCCGGGCCGTGGTGCTGACCCACGGCCACGAAGACCACGTGGGCGCCCTCTCGTATCTCCTGCGCGAGTTCGACGTGCCCGTCTACGGCACGCCGCTGACCCTCGCCATCGCGCGCGGCCGGCTCGGGGAGTTGGGCGTCCTCGAGCGCGCGGACCTCCGATCCTACGAGCCGGGTGACGCGATCCGGCTGGGTCGTCTCGTGGTGATTCCCATCCGCGTCACCCACTCCATCGCCGACGGCATCGGCCTCGCCATTGAGACGCCGGTGGGCACCATCGTGCACACGGGAGACTTCAAGCTCGACCCGCGCCCCGTCGACGCCGAGCAGCCCGACTACGCCAAGTTTGCCGCCCTCGGCGAGCGTGGCGTACTCTGCCTCTGCTCGGACTCCACCAACGTGAGCCGCCCCGGCCGGACGGGATCCGAGACGGAGGTAGGCGAGGCGCTGCAGGGCCGTTTCGCGGCGGCGTCGGGCCGCATCCTCGTGGCTACCTTCGCCTCGCACATCCACCGCATCCAGCAGGTGCTCAGCATGGCCGCCGCCGTGGGGCGAAAGGTCGCCCTGCTCGGCCGCAGCATGGTCGCCAACGTGGCGGTGGCTTCCGAGATGGGCTATCTCAAGGTCCCCGAGGGACTCGTCGTTTCCCTCGAGGATCTCGGGGCCTTGCCCGCCGCCCAGCAGGTGATTCTCTCCACGGGAAGCCAGGGCGAGACGCACTCCGCCGTCTCCCTCATCGCCGCGGGCGAGCACAAGTACGTGGAGGTGGGCCCGGACGATCTCGTGATCTTCTCCTCTCGCGTGATCCCGGGCAACGAGCGCGTGATCGGCCGCGTGATCAACGCACTGCTCCGGCGCGGCGCCGAGGTCCTGTGGGAGGACGTGGCCTTCGTCCATGTGTCCGGCCATGCGAGCCAGGACGATCTCGAGCATATGATCGAGCTGACCCGGCCGCGCTACTTCATGCCGGTGCACGGCGAGTATCGCCATCTGCTCCAGCACGCTCGCCTCGCCGAGAAGGCCGGGGTGTCTCCCGACCATGTCTTCCTGCTCGAGGACGGGCTGGGGCTCGAGCTCGCGAAGTCGGGCGCCCGAGTCCTCAGGGGCTATCCCGCGAGCCGCGTGTTCGTGGACGGCAAGGGGATCGGCGACGTGGGGCAGGTGGTGCTGCGCGACCGCCAGCTCCTCGCGGAGGCGGGCATGGTCGTGGTCGCCCTGACCATCGACAAGACCACCGGCTCGGTGGTGGCGGGACCCGAAGTCGCCTCCCGCGGGTTCGTCTACATGAAGGAGTCCGAGGAGCTGATGGACGAGGTGAAGCAGGCGGTGCGCGAGGCGCTGGCCGCGCGCCAGGAGCCCGAGGTCATCGATCGCGAGCTGATCGGCGCCGTGGTGCGCAGCGCGGTGCGCCGCTTCATCAATCAGCGCTTCGACCGGAAGCCGGTGGTCATCCCCCTGGTCCTGGAGATCTGATGGCCGCCTCGGCCCAGGAGCGTTCCGCAGCTACGCCCTCCGCCGCCAAGGCGGCGGCGCCCGCCCGCGCGTCTCGCAAGGCCAAGCGCGAGCAGGGGCGGTGGGTGCGCGAGGTCAAGGGCATTCTCGCCCTCGCCCTTTCCGGTTTCGGCTTCGTCGCCCTCTACGCCTACGATCCGACGCTCCACCTGATGGACCAGACGAGCCCGGTCGGCCCGGTGGGGGTCTGGCTGGGCTGGGTCTTCTTCTGGGCCTTCGGCTATGCCGGCTATCTCTTCCCCCTGCTCCTCGCGGGCTACGGGGCCTCCGCCTTCATCCACTCGCGCATGGTTACCGGCTGGCCCGCCTTTGCCGGTCTGGGCCTGCTCCTCGTCAGCGTCACCGGCATTCTCACGCGGCTTTCCGACACGCTGGCCGTTCAGCGCATCCACAAGGGCGGCGTGCTGGGCTGGGCCGTTTCCGAAGCGTTTCGCGTCTCCGTGGGCAACGTCGGGACGTGGATCATCCTTCTCGCCATCATTCCCGTGGCCGTCCTGTTCATCACGCGGGCCTCCCTGCGCGCGATGTCTCACGCCCTTTTCGAGCGCTTGGGCATGCTCTCCCCGGGCGATCGCAAGCCCGCTGTGCCGAAGCCGGCCGCGGCGCGCCTCGATCCCGCGGTGGCCGCCGACGAGCCCGAGGAGATGCCGAAGCTCGTCGTCAAGGAGCCGCCCAAACCCAAGGGTTCGCTCGTCGAGAAGGGACTCGCCTGGCAGGAGACCTTCGACTTCGGCAAGGAGGGCGCGCGCGCCTTCCAGCTTCCCCCCGTCGGCCTCCTCCAGGCTCCGCCGTCGTCCGAGCTCAAGCGGACGCGCGAGGAGCTGGAGACCAACGCACAGACCCTCAGGAAGAAGCTCGAGGACTTCGGAGTGGGTGGCCACATCGTGCAGGCGAGCCCCGGCCCCGTCATCACGTCGTACGAGTTCGAGCCCGCGGCCGGCGTCAAGATCAGCCAGGTCGTGAACCTCGGCGACGATCTGGCGCTGGCGCTGAAGTCCGCGTCCGTCAGGATCGTGGGCCCGATCCCAGGGCGCGGCACCGTCGCGATCGAGGTGCCGAATTCCGAGGCGGCGACCGTCTATCTGCGGGAGATCTTCGTCTCCGCGGAGTTCGCGGAGTCGAAGGGCAAGCTCCCGCTGGCCCTCGGCAAGGACGTGACCGGCACGCCGGTCGTCTCCGACCTCACGTCGATGCCGCACCTGCTCGTCGCCGGCGCCACGGGGAGCGGCAAGTCGGTCGGGCTCAACTCGATGATCTGCTCGATCCTCTACAAGGCTTCGCCGGCCGACGTGCGCTTCCTGCTCATCGAT
>DATGCY010000160.1:0-14120 GCA_035311385.1 Candidatus Methylomirabilota bacterium | reverse complement strand
CCCCGAGCACATCCACATCACCGACAACGCCATCATCCCTCTCAAGGAACGGGTGGTGACGGAGAAGTACGACCCGATCGTCTGGCTCGCCCGGAAGATCACCGGCAGATCCTGATCCAGTGAAGATCCACGAGTATCAGGGCAAGGCCATCCTGAGGGAGTACGGTGTCGCCGTCCCCCTTGGAGAGGTGGCGGACACCCCTGACCAGGCGCGGACCATTGCCGCCCGGCTCGGCGGCAAGGTCGTGGTCAAGGCGCAGGTGCACGCGGGGGGACGGGGCAAGGCGGGCGGCGTCAAGTTGGCCGATGACGCGGCGGGCGCCGAGGCGGCGGCCCGGCAGATTCTCAGCATGATGCTCAAGACGCCCCAGACGCCGCCCGAGGGGATCAAGGTCCTCAAGGTGCTGGTGGAGGAAGCCTCGCCCATCGCCGCCGAGCTGTATCTCTCCATGACCCTCGATCGAGGGCGGGGCGCGCACGTGGTCATGGCGTCCCAGGCCGGCGGCATGGAGATCGAGGAAGTGGCGGCGACGCATCCCGAGAAGATCGTCCGGGAGTGGGCCGATTCCGCCCTCGGCCTCCAGGCCTTCCAGGCGCGCCATCTCGCCTTCGGCCTGGGCCTCTCCGGCGACCAGTTCAAGGCGGGCGTTGGGCTCATCCTGAACCTCTTCCGCGGCTATCTCGAGAAGGACTGCTCGCTGGCCGAGATCAACCCGCTGGTCGTGACGCGTGACGGGCGGGTGATGGCCCTCGACGCCAAGCTCAACTTCGACGACAACGCGCTCTATCGCCACCCGGAGATCGTGGCCCTGCGCGACATCAACGAGGAGACGCCCCTCGACGTGGAAGCCTCGAAGTACGGCCTCAACTACATCAAGCTCGATGGCACGGTGGGCTGCATGGTCAACGGGGCGGGGCTGGCCATGGCGACCATGGACATCATCAAGCTGGCAGGAGGCGAGCCGGCGAACTTCCTCGACGTGGGAGGCGGGGCTTCTCCTGAGCAGATCGAGAACGCCTTCCGCATCCTCTCTTCCGATCCGTCCGTCAAGGCGGTCTTCATCAACGTCTTCGGGGGAATCCTCCGCGTGGATCGTCTCGCCGAGGGCATCATCGCCGCCGTGAAGAAGCTCGGCCTCGAGCTGCCCGTGGTTCTTCGCGCCGAGGGGACCAACGTCGAGCAGGGGAAGAAGATGCTCGCGGATTCGGGCCTCTCGCTCGTCATGGCCGACGACATGGGCTCAGGCGCTCGCAAGGCCGTCGAGCTCGCCCGGAGTGTCCGCAGATGACGGCAAGCGCGGCCGTCGTGCACGATAGCGCGGGCGCCCCGATGAGGGCCAAAGGCCCGAAGAGGCCCAACCACAAACTGGCGTCAGTCACATTCAAGCAAGATAAATGAGCATTCTCGTCGACAAGCAGACGAAGGTCCTCGTGCAGGGGATCACCGGCAAGGAGGGTACGTTCCACGCGCTGCGCTGCAAGGAGTACGGCACGCAGGTGGTGGGCGGGGTGACTCCCGGCAAAGGCGGGACAACCCACGAGGGCTTTCCCGTATGGAACACCGTGGAGGAGGCCGTGACGGCCTCCGGCGCGGACTGCGCCCTCATTTTCGTGCCGCCCCCCGCGGCCGCCGACGCCATCATGGAAGCAGCCGACGCCGGCATGCCGCTCGTGGTCTGCATCACGGAGGGCGTGCCCGTTTCGGACATGGTACGGGTCAAGGCCTTCCTCGGCCGCCACTCGAGCCGGCTCATCGGGCCGAACTGTCCCGGCCTCATCTCGCCCGGCAAGGCGAAGATCGGCATCATGCCGGGTCACATCCACAAGGAAGGGCCCATCGGCGTCGTCTCGCGCAGCGGCACCCTGACCTACGAGGTGGTGCATCAGCTGACCCAGCGCGGGCTCGGCCAGTCTTCCTGTGTGGGCATCGGCGGTGATCCGGTCAACGGGACCAACTTCATCGACGTGCTGCGCCTCTTCCAGGCCGATGCGCAAACTGAAGCCATCATGATGATCGGAGAGATTGGCGGCACGGCCGAGGAAGAGGCGGCTGCCTTCATCAAGGCGCACGTCACCAAGCCGGTCATCGGCTTCATCTGCGGGCAGACCGCGCCTCCCGGACGGCGCATGGGTCACGCGGGGGCCATCATCGCGGGAGGCAAGGGCACCGCTGCCGAAAAGATGAAGGCCATGGAGGCCGCCGGCATCACCACCGTGAAGAGTCCCGCCGACATGGGTGCCACCGTGGCCCGCGTCGTCGGCAAGTAGCTCCGCTCAGGGAAAGGACACCCCACGTCAATGGCCGTCGAGAGAACCCTGACCATCATCAAGCCCGACGCCGTGGCGAAGAACGCCGCCGGCCAGATCATCGCCCGCTTCGAGCAGGCCGGCCTCAAAGTGCTTGCGGCCAAGCTCGTGCACCTGAGTCCCGCCCAGGCCGCCGGATTCTACATCGTGCACAAGGAGCGTCCTTTTTACGGCAGCCTCTGCGTCTTCATGACCCAGGGGCCGTGCATGCCCTTGGTGCTCGAAGGGGACAACGCCATCGCGCGCCTGCGCGATCTCATGGGCGCCACCGACCCTGCCAAGGCCGCTCCGGGGACGATCCGCAAGGAGTTCGCGTCCTCCATCGAGGCTAACGCCGTCCACGGCTCGGACTCGCCCCAGTCCGCTGCCTTCGAGATCCCCTACTTCTTCGACGCCCTCGAGATCTGCGCGCGCTGAGCGTCGCCTCGGCCGCCCGCCCCGGGTCAGCGCTTGAGGTTGCGATCGAGGAAGCGCATGGCGTCGGGGACGAAGAGCGGATAGCCTTCCGGGCGCGAGAAGAGAAAGTGCCCGTTCTGCTCGAACTCGGGGTACACGGTCATCTCCACGCGCTTGCCCGCGAGGCGCAGATCCTTCTCGAGCTCCCGCCCCACGTCGCGGTCCAGCACCATGTCGTTCTTGGCCCACAGGATGAGCACGGGGATATGGAGGCGGCGCGCCGCGCTCTCCCACACGGCCTGGAGAGGGGCCCACGCCTCGTCGACGCTGCCGGGACCGAGCTGGCGGTAGCCGCCCGCCATGGTGATGAGCGCCTTGAAGCGCGGATCGCGCGCGGCCGCCATGATGCTCACGAGCCCGCCCAGAGAGACACCGCCCACCCCCACCCGGTCCTTGTCCACGTAGGGCAGGGTGCTGAGATAGTCGAGGGCGGCAACGACGTCGCCCGCTTCCTCCTCGGCGCCCCGCATCACGTCCGCCGCGCGCCGGCCGCTGCGCCCGCCCGACGTCTGGTTCTGCGAGTAGGTCATGGCCACGCCCTCGGAGCCCTTGTAGCCGCGGCGGGCGAGCACGAGGACCACGTAGCCGTTGCGCGCGAGGGTATCGGAGAGCGAGTCGCGGGTGATGCGGCTCCATGGGTTGCGGCCCGCTTCTTCCACCGTCATGGAGCCGTGGTTTTGGATGTACGCGGGAAAGGGGCCGTCTCCTCGCGGACGTCCGAGCACCGCGCGGAGCTTGAGGTCTCCACTCGGCACCGTCACCACCTCCGTGAGGTAGGCGTCGGCGGGCTGAGCGAGCGCGCGGGGGGAAGAGAGGAGGAGGGGAGAAGAGAGGACGAGGGCGACGACCAGCGCGATCACATGCACATTATAGGTTGCCACGTCGAAGGCGCGCCCGCCGCGTGAGCGACGACGAGACCTTCACCGCCTCGCTCGGCACCCGTCAGCGATGGATCGCCGGGCTCGCGGGCATCGCGGGCGGCTTCGGCGTGCCTTTCGTCCTGAGCGTCGTACTCGTGGCAACCAGCGGAGACCTGCTCTTCCTGATACTGCCCCTGCCATTCCTGGGGGCCTTGTGGTTCGCCCAGGGTCTCGCTCCCTCCGGCTACACCCTGGAGGAGGGCCGCCTCATCCTGGAGCGGAGATGGCTCCGGCGCGGCATTGCCTACGCGGCGATCAGCGACATCAACCGGCGGCCGCGCGCGGTGGGTGGTTTCGGCTCCGTGGGCCTCAACTCACTTTTCGGCGCGCACGGGCTCCGTTGGAACCCGCGCACGGGCCGGCACTATCTGTTCATCACCCGCACGTCCGACCTCGTCTGGCTCACCACCTCGCGTGGGCTGGTGGCCCTGTCGCCGGAGGATCCCGCGACATTCACAACACGGCTGGCCGCTCGCCTCGCCGATCGGGAAGCCATGCCTTGACGGCGAAGCCCAGCGCCCCCACCACGATCACCGCGGCAAAGAGCGCGAGATCCTGCTTGAGCCCGAGCTTCGCGCGGATCTTCTCCACCCATCCCGCGAAGCCATAGCCGATCCCGAAGCCGAAGAGCACGGGCCACGGCACGTAGCAGATCGACCCCAGGAGATTGGCCACGAAGAAGCGCAGAGGGGGCAGCCCGCCCGCCCCCGCGAGCGGTCCCGCCACCGTGCGGAGACCGGCCACGAATCGCGAGATGAAGACGGCGCGCGTGCCGTAACGGCTGAGAAGGCTCTGGGCCTGGGCGAGGCGCGCCTGAGGCAGGGGCAGCTTCGTGATGGCGCGCTGGCCGTAGCGGCGGCCGAGCCAGTAGCCGATATTGTCGCCGAGGCATGCGCTGACGATGCCGACGAGCATGACCAGGGGCAGATGGAGTCGGTGCTGCCAGGAGAGATAGCCGCCGAGCACGAGCACCGATTCCTCAGGAGCAGGAAAGCCCATGTTGCCAAGGAGGACGACCACGAGGATGGCCGCGTAGCCGAAGTGCTGGAAGAGATGACCGAGATCGAGCACGACGGCGCCGAGGATAGCATGGCCGGCATTGACAGGGGGGAGGGGGTGATGGACAACTGATCGTATGCGCATCCTCGTGGTCGAGGACGATCGGAAAGTGGCGAGCTTCATCCGCAAGGGGCTCGAGGAGGAAGGCCACGCGGTAGAGGTGGCGGGCGACGGCGCGGAGGCGCTCGAGCGCGTGGCCGACGGCTCGGCGTGGGACCTCGTCGTGCTCGACGTGATGCTGCCCAAGCACGACGGGTTCAGCGTGCTCAAGACTCTGCGCGAGGACGGCCTCACGGCGCCCGTGCTCATGCTCACCGCGCGCGACGCGGTGGGCGATCGAGTCACCGGCCTCGACCTGGGCGCCGACGACTACCTGACCAAGCCCTTTGCCTTCGAGGAATTCCTCGCCCGCGTGCGCGCCCTCTTGCGCCGCGGCGCCGCTGCTGGTCCCAGCCCCGTCCTGCGCATGGCTGATCTCACCCTCGATCCCGCCACGCGCGAAGTGCGGCGCGGGAACCGGCGCGTCGAGCTCACCGCTCGCGAGTACACCCTCCTCGAGTATTTCATGCGGAGCCCCGGTCGCATCCTGAGCCGCCCCATGCTCGCCCAGCACGTGTGGGGGCTCGACTTCGACTCCGAGAGCAACGTGGTTGACGTCTACGTGGGCTATCTCCGTCGCCGCATCGAGGCGCCCGGCGAGAAGAAGCTCCTGCACACCGTGCGGGGCGTGGGCTACGTCCTGAAGGACGAGACGTGAGACCGCTCTCTATCCGGGCTCGGCTTACCCTCTGGTACGGGGGCGTGCTCCTGGCCATCCTCGCCGTGGTCAGCGTGCTCTCGTATTCCTTCTTGCGCTGGAGCCTGCTCCAGCAGGTGGATGCCTCCCTCGCCTCCGTGGCCCAGATCGTGCGGGAGACAGACGAGCGCGGGGCGGGCGGCTCCGAGGTGGATCGCGCCATCCGCGAGCTGCTCGGCCCTGGCTTTTCCGATCGTTACTACCAGTTCTTGGATCCCGAGGGACACTCGCGTTTCCGCTCCGGTCCGCCCGCGGTGACGTTGCCCCTCTCCCCCGAGGCGCGGGTCAACGCCGCCCAGGGGCGCCGCACCTTCGAGACGCTCGACGATCCGCGCGGCGGTCCCATCCGGCTCCTCACCGTGCCCGTGCTGCGGGAAGGGCGGCGGGTGGAGATCATCCAGGTCTCGGCGCCGCTCGCCCAGCTTTACGAAGCGCTCTCCGGCTATCTCACCTCGCTCCTCACCCTGGTGCCGGTGGCGGTGGCCCTGGCGGCGGCGGGCGGCTTCGTGGTCACCCGCCGCGCTCTCAACCCGGTGCGCGACATGTCCCGCACGGCACGCCAGATCACCGCGGAGGACCTGGGGCGTCGGCTCGGCCGTCGCGGCGCCGAGGACGAGATCGATCATCTCGCGGATACCCTCAACGCCATGCTCGCCGGCCTCGAGGCTGCCTTCGCCCAGGCGCGTCGCTTCTCCGCCGACGCGGCGCACGAGTTGCGCACGCCCCTCACCGCGCTCCAGGGTGAGATCGAAGTCGCCCTCCGCGCCGAGCGCACGTCCGAAGAATATCGTCGCGTTCTCCGCTCCGGCCTCGAGGAGGTGAAACACCTGACCCGGCTCGCCGAGGATCTCCTGCTCTTCTCGCGCTCCTCCGCGTCCATGGGTATCCCGCGCGATCGCGTCGATCTCGAGCCTCTCGTGCTCGAGGCCCTCGAGGTCGGCGCCCGCCGTGCGCAGGGCACGGGCGTCCACGTGCGCGCCGAGGAGATCGAGCCGGTGGCCGTCCTCGGCGAGGCGGGGAGCCTCCGCCGGGCCCTCCAGAACCTGGTGGACAACGCCGTAAAGTACACGCCGTCGGGGGGCAAGGTGGGCCTCTCGCTGTTCGCTCGCGACGGCGAGGCCCACATCGTGGTGCAGGACACGGGCATCGGCATCGACCCCGCGGAGACGACCCGCATCTTCGACCCCTTCGTGCGCCTGGATGCCGCCAGGAGCCGGGACGCCGGGGGGGCGGGGCTGGGCCTCGCCCTCGTCCAGGCCATCGTCACCGCGCATGGGGGCACAGTGGAGGTCGAGAGCACTCCCGGGTCCGGTTCCCGCTTCATCATTCGTCTTCCCCTCGTCTAAGAACCTTCTCATCCGCGCTTCATCCCCCTCTCATACCCCCTTGCTAGGTTGATGTGCAGCAGGAGCAGCTCACTTCACACACGGGGAGAGAGACAGATGAAAGACTGGTTCAGGAGACACGCGAAGTGGGGCTGGCCCGCGCTGGCCCTCGTCGCCGCACTGGCCGTGGGTGGTATTACGACCGGCCTCGGCGTGACCACCGGCTTCGGCTTGACCAAGGGCACGACGCCGCCGCTGTGGACGGAGCAGGCGGCGAACGCTCCAATGCCGACCGTGCAGGCACCCGACTGGGTCAAGATCGGCCGCGAGCTCAAGCCAGCCGTGGTCAACGTCAGCACCCAGCGGACGGAGTCCGGACCGGCGGAGATGTCCAATCCGTTCGGCGAGGGCTCGCCCTTCGACCGGTACTTCAAGGACAATTTTGGCAGCAAGCCGCAGCGGCACACCCGCGCCATGGGCTCGGGTTTCGTCATCAACTCGAACGGCTACATCGTGACCAACAACCACGTGGTCGACGGGGCAACCAAGATCAGTGTGAAGCTCTCGGATGGGCGTGAGCTTCCCGGCAAGGTGGTTGGCCGCGATGCCAAGACCGACATCGCGCTCCTCAAGGTGGAGGCGGCGAATCTGACCGTGATCCCGCTCGGTGACTCCTCCACCATGCAAGTCGGCGAGCCCGTCATGGCCATCGGCAATCCCTTCGGCCTCGAGCAGACGGTGACCACGGGCATCGTGAGCGCCACGGGCCGCGCCATCGGCGCCGGTCCCTACGACGATTTCATCCAGACCGATGCGTCGATCAACCCCGGCAACAGCGGCGGTCCCCTGATCAATGCGCGGGGCCAGGCCATCGGCATCAACACGGCGATCTACTCGCAGGGCGGCGGCTCGGTGGGCATCGGCTTCGCGATCCCCATGAGCCTCGCCAAGAACGTGGTGACCCAGCTCGCGGAGTCCGGCAAGGTGACGCGGGGCTGGCTGGGGGTGGGCATCCAGGCCGTGACGCCCGAGCTGGCCAGGAGCTTCGGCCGGTCCGACACCACGGGCGTGCTGGTCTCCTCGGTCTCCGAGGGTTCGCCCGCGGAGCACGCCGGCCTCAAGACGGGTGACATCATCACGGAGTACGACGGCCGCAAGGTGGAGCGCGCGAGCGATCTGCCCCGTGCGGTGGCCGCGACCCCCGTGGGTCGTGACGTGAAGCTGACGGTGGTGCGCGACGGCAAGCCGGTGACCCTCACCGCGAAGGTGGCGGCCCTCGACACCAAGGAGGCCGCCGAGGCCGACAACAACGGCGGCGAGAAGGCCAAGCCCGCCCTCGGCCTCGCCGTGCAGCCCCTGACGCCCGCCATCGCCCAGCAGCTCGGCGTGAGCGCGAAACAGGGCCTGGTGGTGCAGGACGTGATGGACGGCAGCCCCGCCGCCGACGCCGGGTTCCAGCGCGGCGACGTGATCGTGGAAGTGGACAAGAAGCCAGTGAAGAGCGTGGCCGAGCTCCGCGAGAGCGTGGCCAAGCACGGCAAGGGCACCCAGATGCTCTTCCGTGTGCAGCGCGAAGACGCGAGCCTCTTCCTCACGGTGAGCGTCTAGTAGCTTCAACCTCCCCGAGTGATCCCGCCGGCGCCCCCAAAGCGCCGGCGGGTTTTTCTTTTCATCCGGCCGGGCCCGCTTGACACCCTGAGTCCCCTCCAGTACGTTTCAGCCCGATCCTCGGTCTTGTCGAACCAGAGAACGTCGCTGGCCAACCTGAAGGGGGCAAACATGATTCCCGGGCCTTTCGAGTACCACGCTCCCCATACGATCGACGAGGCGACCGGTCTCCTCGTCAAGCTCGGGACGGACGCCAAGATCCTCTCGGGGGGCCAGAGCCTCATCCCCCTCATGAAGCTCCGCCTCGCCAGCCCGAGTCACGTGGTGGACATCAACGGAATCGGGGGATTGGCCTATGTCCGCGAGGAGGGGGGCACGCTCCGCATCGGCGGTCTCACCCGCGAAGCGGACCTGGAAGACTCCGAGCTCGTCCGCACGCGCTACCCGCTGCTCCTTGACACCTGCAAGGTCATCGCGGACCCTATCGTGCGGAATCTCGCCACCATCGGCGGCAACCTCGCCCACGGTGACTCGGCCAACGACCACCCGGCGACCATGCTCGCCCTGGGGGCGGAGGTGTTGGCCCGCGGATCAGGGGGGGAACGGACCATTCCCATCGGCTCGTTCTTCACCGGACCCTTCACCACCGCTCTCAAGCCGGACGAAATCGTGGTGGAGATCCGCGTCCCCGTTCCCCGCCCGCGCAGCGGCGGCGCCTACGTCAAGATGGAGCGGAAGGTCGGCGACTTCGCTACGGCCGCGGTGGCGGCCCAACTCACCCTCGACGCGGGCGACGCCTGCGAGGCGGCGGGGATCGGGCTCACCAACGTGGGGCCGGTCCCCATCAAGGCGACCCGGGCGGAGGCTGCCCTCAAGGGCAAGCGCCTGGAGGAGGCGGTGATCAAGCAGGCCGCGCAGTTCGCCGCGGAGGCGGCGGATCCCGCGGCCGACCTCCGCGGTTCTGTCGAGTACAAGCGAGATCTCGTACGAGTGCTGGCCGGGCGCGCCATCCGGAAGGCCCTGGAGCGCGCGGGCCAGGGGAGGTGAGGGTCGTGCAGGTCAAGGTGGCCATCAACGGCGAGAAGCTCGAGGCGGACGTCGAACCACGTCTCCTCCTCGTGCACCTGATCCGGGAGGTCTTCCGGCTCACCGGCACCCACATCGGCTGCGACACCACACACTGTGGGGCCTGCACCGTCCTCCTCGACGGCCGGCCCGTGAAGTCCTGCACGGTCTTCGCGGTACAGGCCAACGGGCGGGAGATCATGACGGTGGAGGGGCTCGAGCAGAATGGCAAGCTCCATCCGCTCCAGGAGGGTTTCGTGGCCGAGCATGGGCTCCAGTGCGGCTACTGCACGCCCGGCATGCTCATGACCAGCTACGCCTTCCTCAAGAAGCACCCGAAGCCGACCGAGGAGGAGATCCGCTGGGGCATCTCCGGCAACCTCTGCCGGTGCACGGGTTACGTGAACATCGTCAAGGCGATCCAGCATGCGGCGGCCACGCTGCAGCAAGGAGGGGCGTGATGGCGCTCCGAACCTCGGCCGAAGTCGGAGGCATGGGCCATTCGATCAAGCGGAAGGAGGATCCGCGCTTCATCCGGGGCAAGGGCACCTACGTCGATGACGTCGTCCTCCCCGGCATGCTCTACCTCGACATCGTGCGGAGCCCCTATGCCCACGCCCTGATCAAGAAGATCGACGCTTCCAAGGCTACGGCCATTCCCGGTGTCCTCGCCGTCATCACCGGCCAGGACCTCGCCAAGTACAACCTCCACTGGATGCCCACCCTGATGTCCGACACTCAGATGGTCCTGCCCGTGGAGAAGGTGATGTACCAGGCGCAGGAGGTGGCGGCCGTCCTCGCCACCAGCCGCTACGCCGCTGCCGATGGCGCCGCCGCGGTGGAGGTCGAGTACGAGGCGCTACCCGTGGTCGTCGATCCCAAGAAGTCCCTCGAGCCCGGCGCGCCCGTGCTCCGAACCGACAAGAAGGACAAGAAGGACAACCACATCTGGCACTGGGAGTGGGGCGATCGCGCCGCTACCGACAAGGCCTTCGGGGAGGCCGAGGTCACCGTCAAGCAGGACATTTACATCCCGCGCATCCACGTCGCCTCCATAGAGACGTGCGGGTGCGTCGCGCACTTCGACAAGGTCAACGACAAGCTCACGGTGTGGATGACTACCCAGGCGCCGCACGCCATTCGCACGGTGTTCGCGTTGGTGGCGGGGCACGTGGGGCTCGCCGAGCACAAGATCCGCATCATTTCCCCCGACATCGGGGGCGGCTTCGGCGGCAAGGTTCCCGTCTACCCCGGCTACGTCATCGCGGTGGCCGCTTCCGTCCTCACGGGCAAGCCCGTGAAGTGGATCGAGGACCGGATGGAGAACCTCCAGGCGGACTCCTTCGCCCGCGACTACCACATCGCGGCCGAGCTCGCCGCCCGGAAGGATGGCACCCTCACCGCCCTTCGCATCAAGACGCTGGCCGATCACGGTTACGCGGACGCCGCCGCCAACCCCTCCAAGTTCCCCGCGGGCCTCTTCCACGTGTGCACCGGCTCCTACGATCTCAAGGCCGCGCACGTGGAGGTGGACGGTGCCTACACCAACAAGCCGCCCGGCGGGATCGCATATCGCTGCTCATTCCGGGTCACGGAGGCTGTGCACACCATCGAGCGTATGGTCGACCTCATGGCGCATCAGCTGGGCGTCGATCCCGCCGATTTCCGGATGAAGAACTTCGTCAAGCCGGAGCAGTTCCCCTACAAGTCGGCGCTGGGCTGGGAGTACGACAGCGGCAACTACGGGGCCGCCCTTCACAAGGCCATGGACACCATCGGGTATGCGGAGCTCAGGCGCGAGCAGGCGGAGAAGCGGAAGCGTGGCGAGCTGATGGGCATCGGTATCTCGAGCTTCACGGAGATCGTGGGCGCCGGCCCCTCCAAACACTTCGACATCCTCGGCCTCAAGATGTTCGACAGCTGCGAGATCCGCATCCATCCGACGGGCAAGGCCATCGCGCGCTTCGGGACCAAATCGCAAGGGCAGGGGCACGAGACGACCTACGCGCAGATCCTCGCCGAGGAGCTCGGCATCCCCGCCGCGGACATCCAGGTCGAGGAGGGCGACACCGACACCGCGCCCTACGGGCTTGGCACCTACGCGAGCCGGTCCACTCCGGTGGCGGGCGCGGCGGCGGCGGTGGCCGCGCGCAAGATCCAGGACAAGGCGCGCAAGATCGCCGCCCATCTCCTCGAGGCCGCGCCGGAGGACCTCGTGTGGGAGCCCGGCAAGTTCTCCGTCAAGGGCGCGCCCGACCGCGCCAAGACCATTCAGGAGATCGCCTTTGCTGCCTACACGAATCACCCGCAGGGCATGGAGGCGGGGCTCGAGGCGGTGAGCTACTACGATCCGCCCAACCTCACCTATCCCTTCGGCAGCTACATCTGCGTGGTCGATCTCGACAAGGGCACGGGCGAGGTCAAGGTGCGGCGCTTCGTGGCCATTGACGACTGCGGCAACATCATCAACCCGATGATCGTGGAGGGGCAGATCCACGGCGGCCTGACCATGGGGCTGGCGCCCGCGCTCTACGAGGAGATCTCCTACGACGAGCTCGGCAACGTCCAGGGTGGGAGCTTCATCGACTATCTCCTGCCCACCGCCGTGGAGACGCCCAAGTGGGAGACGGGCAAGACGGTGACGCCATCGCCGCATCACCCGCTGGGGGCCAAGGGCGTAGGTGAGTCCGCCACCGTGGGAGCGCCCGCGGCCATCGCCAACGCGGTGGTGGACGCGATGTGGCACCTGGGCGTGCGTCACGTGGACATTCCCATCACGCCGCCCAAGGTCTGGCGGCTCCTCCGTGACCACGGAGTGACCGAGTAGGGCTCCGGAATGTCTGACGATCTGCTGCTGCTCGCCGCCGAGCTCCGACGTCGCGGTGAGCCTTTCGCGCTGGCCACCGTGGTGCGGTGCGAGCGTCCGACGTCGGCCAAGCCAGGAGCGAAGGCGCTCATCAAACAGGACGGCACGGTCACGGGTTGGGTCGGCGGAGCCTGCGCAGAGCCAGTGGTGGTGCGCGAGGCGCTGAGCGCGCTCGAGGACGGGCGCGCGCGGCTCGTGGGACTGGTAGGTGAGGGCGGAGGCGAGCCGGGCCGGACCGAGGGCATCCTGAACCTTCCCATGACGTGCCATAGCGGCGGCACGCTGGAGATCTACGTGGAGCCATACCTACCGAAGCCGCTCCTGGTGCTGGTCGGGCACGGGCCCGTGGTGGAGACGCTTGCCGCGCTCGGCCGCCACACGGGCTACGACGTCACGGTGCTCGCGGCCGATCGGCTCGCCCATGAGCTCGACCGCCTCGCGCTGACGCCGACCTCCGCGGTGGTGGTGGCGACCCACGGCGATCTCGACGAAGCCGCCCTCGCGGGTGTGCTGGCCACGCCGGCGGCCTACGTCAGCCTGGTGGCGAGCCGTCGTCGCGCCGACGTGATCGTGGAGAGCCTGGAGCGCCTCGGCGTGTCGCGTGCTGGGCTCGACCGCCTCAAGGCTCCCGCCGGCCTCGACATCGGGGCGCTGACCCCGGAAGAGATCGCGGTGAGCATCCTCGCCGAGATCATCCAGCGCCGCCGGAGTTCCGCCGTGGTGCCTGCCGCGAAGCCAGAGCCACTCGCGGCCGGTCTTCGACTGGCCGCGGAGGCGCGCGATCCCATCTGCGGCATGTCGGTGCCCATTGCCGCCGCGCGCTACCGGTCGGAATGGGAAGGGGCGACGGTGTACTTCTGCTGTCATCGCTGCAAGGAGACGTTCGACAGCGATCCGCCCCGCTACGCGGGGGCCCTCGTCCGATGAGACCCTTCGTGGCCGGCCTCGTCCTCGCCGCCGGCGCCTCCACGCGACTCGGCCAGCCCAAACAACTCTTGCCGTTCGGTGACACGACCATGCTCGGCCGCGTCGTCTCCGAGGCGTGCGCGGCCACCGCCCTCGATCAGGTCGTGGTGGTGCTGGGAGGTGGGGCCGCCGAGGTGCGGCGCCAAGTCTCCCTCGGCACCGCGACGGTGGTGGAGAACGAAGCGTTCACCGAGGGCTGCGCTTCGTCGTACCGGACGGGACTGGGCGCGGTGAACGAGCGGGCCGAAGCGGTGGCCGTGCTGCTCGGCGACCAGCCTGGAGTGGACCGCGCGGTGATCGATTTCACGGTAGAGGCGTGGCGACGCGCCCCCTCGCCCATCATGCTCGTGTCGTATCGCGGCCGGCTCGGGCATCCGCTGATCTTCGCGCGTTCCCTGTTTGAGCCGCTGGCCGCCCTGCGCGGTGATAAGGCGGCGTGGAAGCTGGTCGATGCCCATCCCGACTGGACGCGTTCCATCGCCGTGGATCGGCCCTCTCCCCGCGACGTCAACACGTGGGAGGAGTATCAGGCGCTCTTCACGGGCGCCACTGTCGACACCTGATCGCGAGCCAGATGGTATGCTCACGACCATGCGCGCGATCATCGCGATCGGCTTCCTGGCCCTCCTCCTCGCGGTTCCTGCCGCCCGCGCAGACGAGGCCTCTCCGTCCATCACCGTGATGGGCACGGGCACCGCCTCCGGCACCCCCGACATCGCGGAGGTGAGCACGGGCGTGGTGACGCAGGCGCC
>DATGCY010000159.1:0-4832 GCA_035311385.1 Candidatus Methylomirabilota bacterium | reverse complement strand
ATCTCGATCGAACCGATCTTCATGGGTGAGGCCGGGCCCGCGCCCGGCCTCCCCACTATACACTGACCGTTACGAGGCTCAGACGAGAAGCTCCTCGATGCTGTCGACCCGATCCGGATAGAAGGAGAGATAACCCTTGATCTGCGCCATGCTCGCGAAGGGCGTTTCGTATGACCACACTGCGTTCTCGCTCACGCGATCCCCACTCCGGATCGTCCAGTAGGAGGCGTCGCCCTTGTAAGGGCAGCGGGTGTGGTGCGAGGTGAGAGTGAGCGAGCTCATCGCGACGTCTTCCCGTGGGATGTACAGCGAGGGCGCGGCATCGCGCGCCCGCATCACCAGCGCTCGCCGCGAATCAGCAATGACCCGTCCACCCAGCTTCACCACCACGCGACGAGGATTGGGCGCGATGGTGATCTCTGGATCGACGGCCGTCCGTCCCGTGTGCTCTGCCGCCATGATGTCCTCCTTCCGCGCTCGCGTGGCGCGCGTAAAATCGATGATACACCCCGCCGCCCGCGAGGTCGCGCGCGTCACACGCATTGACCTCCCGTCCTCGCTCTGGCACGATCTGCGCGAGGAAACGCGATCATTCTGACGACCTGCCCCACGATATCCAGAGCCGGAGCGACGACGTGACGTGTCCCCGGTGCCAAACCAACAATCCCGAGGGCACGCGCTTCTGCGGCCAGTGCGGGACGGCGCTCGTCGTGGTCTGCTCAGCGTGCCGCGCTGCCAATCCACCCGCACACAAATTCTGCGGCCAGTGCGGCAAGGCCCTCGCGGCATCGTCGGCCACGCGCTTTCACGCCCCCGCCGCCTATACGCCCAAGCACCTCGCGGACAAGATCCTCACCTCGCGGAGCGCGCTGGAAGGAGAGCGCAAGCAAGTCACCGTGCTCTTCGCGGATCTCAAGGGCTCACTCGAGCTCCTGGATGGCCGCGATCCCGAGGAGGCGCAGCGGCTTCTCGATCCCGTGCTGGAGCGCATGATCGAAGCGGTGCACCACTACGAGGGCACCGTGAACCAGGTCATGGGCGACGGGATCATGGCGCTCTTCGGCGCGCCGGTGGCCCACGAAGACCACGCCGTGCGCGCCTGTTACGCCGCTCTTCGCATGCAGGAGGCGGTGAAGCGCTACGCGGCGAAGGCGCGCATCCGCATCGGACTCAACTCCGGCGAGGTCGTGGTGCGGACCATCGGCAGCGACTTGCGCATGGACTACACCGCGGTCGGCCAGACCACGCACCTCGCCGCGCGGCTCGAGCAGATGGCGGAGCCGGGCGCGATCCTCCTCGCGCCGGGAACGCTCCAGCTCGCCGAGGGCTATGTGGAGGTGCGTTCGCGCGGTCCCGTGCCCATCAAAGGGCTCACGGAGCCCATGGAGATCTACGATCTCCTTCGCGCGGGGAATGTCCGCTCACGCCTCCACGCTGCGGCCGCGCGCGGGCTCACCGGCTTCGTGGGGCGTGAGACCGAAGTGGATCAGCTGCGCCAGGCCCTCGCCCTCGCCGAGTCGGGGCGCGGCCAGGTCGTCGCCATCGTGGGCGAGCCGGGAATGGGCAAGTCGCGCCTCACCTGGGAGTTCATCCACTCCGCGGACGCGGTGCCCTGGCGGCTCCTCGAAGGCGGCTCGGTGTCCTACGGCAAGGCGACCGCCTTCCTACCCATCGTGGCGCTCCTCACCGGCTACTTCGGTATTGAGCCGAGCGACGACGGCGAGGCCGTGCGTGACAAGATCCGTGCGCGCGTGCTCGCCCTCGATGCCCAGCTCGAGCCCGCGCTGCCCGCTCTCTTCTCTCTCCTCGGCGCGCCCGTGGCGGACGCGACCTGGGAGCGCCTCGATCCTCCCCGCCGGCGCCAGCGGACCCTGGATGGCGTGCGACACCTCCTCCTGCGCGAGAGCCAGGCGCAGTTGCTCCTCCTCGTGTTCGAGGATCTTCACTGGATCGACGGCGAGACGCAGGCACTTCTCGACAGCCTCGTCGAGAGCCTGCCCGCCTCGCGCCTCCTTCTGATCGCGAGCTACCGACCCGAGTACAGCCACGGGTGGGGCAGCAAGACCTACTATCGGCAGCTGCGCATCGATCCGCTACCCATGGAGAGCGCAAGTCACCTCCTCGTCGATCTCCTCGGCGCCGATCCAGATCTCACCCCACTCAAAGACGTGCTCATCGAGCGCACGGAGGGCAATCCGCTCTTCCTCGAGGAGAGCGTGCGCACCCTGGTGGAGACCAAGGTCCTGCGCGGCGGGCGGGGGAGCTATCTCCTGGAGCAGCCCATGGACACCATCCAGATGCCGCCCACCGTGCAGTCCATTCTCACCGCGCGCATCGACCGCCTGCTCTCCGAGGATAAGCGTCTCCTCCAGGCCGCCTCCGTGCTCGGCAAGACGGTGCCGGTGTCCCTGCTGCGCGCCATCGCCGAGATGCCCGACGAGGAGCTCCGTCGGGCGCTCACGCGTCTCCGCGGAGCCGAGTTCCTCTACGAGGCACGCGTATTCCCGAGCCTCGAGTACACCTTCAAGCATGCCCTGACCCACGAGGTCGCCTATGGCGGTCTCGTCGACGAGCGGAAGACGGCGCTCCACGCGGCGGTGGTCGACGCGGTAGAGAACCTGGAGAAGGGCGCGGTCGTCCACTCCGTGGAACTGCTCGCGCATCACGCCGTGCGCGGCCGCGTGTGGGACAAGGCGGTGGACTATCTCCGGGAGGCGGGGCGCCGGGTGGGCGCTCGCGGGGCCATCGCGGAGAGCGCCCAGCGCTTCGAGCAGGCGCTCGAGCTCCTCTCTCGGCTGCCTCCAGGTCCGGAGACACTGCGGCGAGCCATCGACGTGCGGCTCGACTTGAGCGTGCCCATGTCGCTCCAGGGGAGAATCGCGCGGCTCATGGAGCTGCAGCTCGAGGCGGAGCCGCTCGCGCGGGAGCTCGGCGACGAGCGCACGCTGGGATGGATCGCCCAGCGCCTCGCCGCTTACTCCTGGTTCCCTGGGCGCTATCGCGAGGGGGTGGCGCAGGCCGAACGAGCGCTGACCATCGCCGACGAGATCGGCGACGTCCCGCTCCGCCTCGCCACCCAGTACGCCTTCGCCATGCTCCACATGGGACTTGGCGACTATCGCGTGGCCATCGACACCTTCGTCGGCATCGTGGACGGTCCGGATTCCGCCGTCGCCCAAAACGTACCCGGCATGAACGTGCCGGTGTTCGCGGGGAGCTGCAGCTGGCTTACTTTCTGCCTGGCCAGTTTGGGAGAGTTCGAGCGCGCCCTCGGTTACAGCGATCCCGCCCGCCAGCCCGCGGACCTGGATCCTCTTGCTGAGGCGATGCTGGCGAGCTTCCGCCCGAGTCAGTACGCGCTCAGGGGAGAGTTCGAGCGCGCCTTCGCCCTGTGCAGTCAAGCCGTCGAGATCTGCCAGGCGCGCACTGTCCCCGTCTGGCTCGCCCAATCTCTCTCCCTCCGCGGGCTGATGCGCGCGTGGCTGGGGCGGCCGGATGCGGAGGCGCTGGGCGATCTCGAGCGCGGGCTCGGCCTTTTCGAGCAGTTCGGCATCGAGAGCCATCGCGCCACGTTCCTCTCGCGCCGGGCGGAGGGCCTCCTCCTCGGCGGACGGATCGACGAGGCGCATGTCTTCGCGCGCCAGGCCCTCGACCTCGCCCAGCGCCTCGGCGAGAAGGGCAACGAGGCCCAGGCGCGATCCCTGCTCGGCGATATCGCGAGCGCGGGCGCCGAGCCGCGCGAGGCGCTAGGGTCGTACCGCGAGGCACTCGCCGCGTGCGAGGCACTGGGCCTGCGTCCGACAGGGGCCCGCTGTCATCTGGGACTGGGGAAGATCTATCGCCGGCTCGGCGAGGCGGAGCCCGCGCGCCCGCACCTCGAGACGGCGGCGCGCCTGTTCGGAGAGATGCGCATGCGGTTCTGGCAGGAGCGCGCGGAGGCCGCGCGGAACACACACCCATCCTAGCGAGGAGGCTCCCCATGGCCCGAGTCGCCCTGATCACGAGCAAGAGCCAGGTCCCTTCCGAAGGGCAGGCCGCCGTCGACGGCATCGTCAAGAGTCGGGGGTCGCTCCAGGGACCCTTCACGGTGTTTCTCCACGCGCCGGAGCTGGCGGGACGCGTGGCGCACCTGGGCGCCTACGTGCGATTCGAGGGCGATCTCGACATGCGCGTGCGCGTGCTCTCGGCCATGACGGTGGCGCGCGAGCTCGACGCCGTCTACGTATGGGGCGCCCAGACGGGGAGCGCGCGGAAGCAGGGCGTGCCAGAGTCGACCATCACGGCCATTCGCGAGGGGCACTCGCGCGGAGTGCCGTCGGAGGACGCCCAGATCATCGACTTCACCCGCCGGCTCCTCCGCGAGCATCGCGTGGACAATGCCACCTTCGAGGCCTTGCGGAAGCGCTTCGGCGAGCGCCAGCTCCTCGAGCTGACGGGCACCATCGGTTACTACGCCATGCTCGCCATGACCGTCAATGCGTGCGAGCTCGAAGCTGCGCCGGGTGCGGAGGTCCTGAAGCCGTAGAACCCTTCCCGATCATTCGTAGCGCGAGGCGGGGCGGGGCCTGTCGGCGGAGGTGCGGGAGCGCTCCAGCTGCGTCACCAGCCGAACTTTTCACGATCAACGGAGCGCGAGGCGGGGCGGTGCCTGTCGGCAGGGGCGGGGATGCGCTCCAGCTGCGTCACCCGCGCGCCTGAATCGCCGCCCTTCGGGCGGCGCACAGGACGAGGGGGTCCCACTCCGCCGGAGCGCACCCCCGCCCCCGCCGCCACCCGCCCCGATTGCACGTGCGGCACTCGTGCACAATCGAGACGAGAGCCGCGACTGCCGG
>DATGCY010000158.1:0-13736 GCA_035311385.1 Candidatus Methylomirabilota bacterium | reverse complement strand
GACATCACGAGCTTTTCCGCGCCGCCCTCGCCGAACTTGCGTGTGGCATCGATCCCAAGCTTGGCGGTGAGGCCCTCGGGACTTGCCGAGGGATCGAGGATGGCGCCTAGGCTGCCCTCGATGACCACGAGATCGCGGTTCGCTTGCATGCGCGTGGCCATGGCCCACAGCACGTCCGACTCGTCGAAAACGTCGATGTCGTCGTCCACGATGACCACCAGCTTGAGATAGTGGTCGACGCCTAGTACCACGGGGATGGCGTGCTTGGCCTCGCCCGGCCGCGTTTGCTTCATCGACACGTAGGCGGTGAAGGAGGCGCCGCCCGAGGTCGGCACGTGCACCGAGCGCACCCCGGGGATGACGCGGCGGAGCGCGTTGCGGATCTCCGCCTCGCGCAGGACACCCAGGGGCAGGATGTGATCGGGGGCGCGGCCGGAGGCGATGGAGTGAAACCACGCGCCCTCGCGCAGCACCACGGCGCGCGCTACGAACACGTTGTCCGTGCTGCGACGGGAGAAGTAGCCGGTGAACTCCCCGAAGGGGCCCTCGGAATCACGCTCGCCCGCGAGGATCTCACCCTCGATGACGATCTCCGCCCACGCGGGCACGTCGAGATCGATGGTCTCCGCGCGACGGAGCTGCATCGGCTCGCCGAGGAGGCCGCCCACCACCTCGAACTTCGAGATCTCGGGTGCGGGATACGACAGCGAACCCATGCCCACCGCTGGATGCAGCCCGAGCGCGATGGCACAGGGGAGACTCTGCCCCGCCTGCTCCGCGCGCTGCTGGAAGTCGAACATGCGGCGGCGCGAGTGCAGGCTGACGCCGAGACGGTTCCGGCCCTTGACCTGGAAGCGATGAAAGCCCGCCGTGGACACGCCCGTGGCCGGATCGCGCGCCACGAGGAGTCCCGCCGTGAGATAGGCTCCGCCGTCGCCCGGGAAATAGGTCGGGATGGGCAGCGCGCCCAGGTCCACGTCCTCGCCGCGTCCGACATCCAGAACGAAGGGCGGCCGGCTGAGCACCACGGGCTTCACGGGCTCTTTGAGCCGCGCGGCATACGTCTCGGGCAGCGCCGACTCCTCGACGCCCAGCGCGAGGGCGAGTCCGCGGCGGCTCGCCATCACGTTCGACACCACGGGGATGGTGTGACCGCGGACCTGCTCGAAGAGAAGAACGGGAAAGCGCCGCCTGCGCTCGAGCTCGAGGGCCAGGGCCTGCATCTGAAAGGCGAGGTCGACAGGCTCCGTGACGCGCATCACCTCATCGGGATGGGCCCGCTCGAGCTGCGAGATGAAGCCACGGAGGCTCTGGTAGGCGGCGGGGTCGGTCATCGAAGTTCCTCGCTGATTCGCGGGCTTGGCGTCGATCGCGTCGTGCGCTTCTGATCATACGCCAGATCCCGCCGGGAGCTGTAGGTGACTTCTGGCGACTTCGCCTAGACTGGACAGGTGGGGATTCTGAAGGTGTGCCTCTCCCTCCTCTGCCTCCTGACGTTAGCGCTCGCGGGACCCGTCGGCACGCTGGCGCAGGATGCTTCGCGGTCGGTGCGCGTGGCCCAGATTGCTCCCGGCTCGGATCGCGTAGAAGAGGGCGCCCGCGCCACCCTCGTGCCTTTCGGCACCATGACGGCCATCATCGTGTGGCGCACGGCGGAGGCGATGCAGGACGGCATCGCGCTCGCCAAGGCCAACGCGCCGGCCATCGAGGTCTATCCGCTCGTGAGCTGCATTGCCGAGCCCGGCGCCAAGGTGAAGATCGTGGACTACGGCGCGTGGGACAAGCACTACCTGGTCAGCGTCGTGGACGGCCCGCACACTGGCTGTCAGGGTGCCGTGCTCAACCTGAACGTGCGACGCTAGTCGCGCTCGCATGGCGCGCCTCCGGGCGCCATCGTATACTCCCGCCGTGCTGCGTCTCGCCGGCCTGAGCCTACACGCCACTGCGTGTCTCGCATCTCGGCTGTCGAGTCCCGAACGCGGGCGGTTCGGGCGCCGCTGACGCGGTCCCCGCCTCGAGAGCGTGTTCGCCCTGCGCGCCAGTGCATCGAGAGCGGAGAGGTACGGTAGGGTACGGGCAAATCATCGACGAGCGCGCGCCGTGAGGGCGGCGCCCGGAGGAGCGGGGAGGCGATCATGAAGATTCCCAAATTCGGTCTCAACCGATTCGACGCGCGTTCGGTTGACCTCTTCGCGGCCGATGTGCGTCGCGCGGAGACGCTCGGCTGGGACGCTGCGCTCCAGCCCGACTCGCAGCTTCGCCGCCGCGATACCTACGTGCTTCTCGCCGCCGCGGCACGCGCCACGGAGCGCATCGTCCTGGGACCGCTGCTGGCCAACCCGGTCAACCGGCATCCCACTGTCACCGCGTCCTCCATCGCCACCATCGACGAACTCGCCCCCGGCCGGACCATCATCGGCTGGGGCGTGGGCGACACCGCGGTGCGGCTGGCCGGGCTCAGGCCCGCGCGCGTGAAGGAGCTCGAGGCGGGTACGCGGCTGATGCGGGCGCTCCTCGACGGCGAGCCGGTAGAGGTGGGCGCGGAGCGACTCGCGACTCTCCCGCATCACCGACCCGTGCCGATCTGGATCGCCGCGGGAGGGCCCAAGACCCTGCGCATGGCGGGCGGCGTCGCCGACGGTGTTTTCATCCGCGTGGGTACGCACGGGGCGAACATCGCCACCGCGGTGGAGGAGATTTGGGCCGGCGCGTCGGAGGCGGGGCGCGATCCGGCCAGCGTCGGGCTGGGCGTCATCTTCCATACCGTGCTCGTCGACGAGCCCGCCCTCGCCCTGACCATGGCCAAGTCGATGGCCGCCGGCTACTACGAGTATTCTCCCGCGCTCTTCGCGCCGCCGCGCTTCGAGTGGGCAGGACCGGATCCCGAGACGCTCAAGCGTCGGCACCAGGTCCATCCCGATTTCCACCACGCGACCGATCTCGAGGCGAGCGGCCGGGTCGTCGACTTCCTCGACACGACAGTGGCGGATGCCTTCAGCCTCCGGGGCGGTCCCGCCGAGGTCGCCGATCAGCTCGTGGAGGCGCTGCGCCGCGCCCCCGCCGAGTTCGATTACGTCGTGCTGCATCCGATCCCGAACCCGCCCTCGCCTGACGACCCCGAGCGCGGCTACACGGCACGGGTGGCACGCGAGGTGCTGCCGCGCGTGCGCCGCGCCCTGGCTGACGGCTAGCGGGGATTGTTCACGAACACCCGCAGCGCGAGGCGGGTCGGGGCCCGTCGTCGGGGGCGGGGGAGCGCTCCAGCTGCGTCACCCACTCACCTGAATCGCTGCCCTGCGGGCGGCGCACAGGACGAGGGGGTCCCACTCCGCCGGAGCGCTCCCCCACCCCCGCCGCCACCCGCCCCGGTCACACGTGTGGCGCTCGTGAAGCGTCCGGCGTAGACATCGCCCGATGTGCGGCCGCTACACGCAAACCTCCGCCCTCGAGGAGCTCGCCCAGCGCTTCGGTATCACCGTGGAGGACGATGGGCCCGAGGAGCTGACCCCGCGCTACAACACGGCGCCCTCCCTCGAGGTGCCCATCGTGGTCGCCACCGACGGGCGCCGCCACCTTCGCATGGCCCGCTGGGGCTTTCGTCCCGCCTGGGTTACCGGCCGGGCCAGTGCACCCATCAACGCCAAGGCGGAAACCCTGGCCACGAGCCGCCTCTTCCAGGAGTCGTTCAGGCGGGGCCGCTGCCTCGTGCCGGCCGACGGCTTCTACGAGTGGCAGGCGGTGCCGGGCCAGAAACGCAAGCAGCCGTACTACGTGAAGCTCAGGGACGGGCTCTTCGCCTTCGCAGGGTTGTGGACGCCGGGCAACCGCGCGACGCCCCCTAGCTGCACGATCATCACCACGCCGCCCAACGAGCGGCTCGCGGAAATCCACGACCGCATGCCCGCCATACTCGAGCGCGCCGACGAGGATCGCTGGCTCGACTCGCGCGTGACCGATACCGCGCTCCTGCTCTCGTGCCTGCGCCCGCTGCCCGCCGAGCGGATGGAGGTCTACCCGGTATCGAGGCTGGTGTCCTCGCCCGGCAACGAGGGACCCGAGCTGGTGGAGCCGCTCAGCCGCTGAAGCGACGGCGGAGCCGCCAGCGCCTTCGAGAGGCGAGCACGTTCATGAGTTCCCCGCCTCCGGCGACGGGTCCCGACCCGACTCGCGCTCCGGCTGCTCGTGAATGGTCCGGACGTGGGACAAACTGCCGGGACCCTCTGCTACACTAGCGGCATGGCCAATGAGGGCCCGAAGAGCGCGTATGAGCTGGCCATGGAGCGCCTCCGCCAGAAGGACAAGGAGGAGAGCGTCGAAGACCGACCTCTCAGCGAGGAGCAGAAGGCCGCCATCGCGGAGGTCCGCCAGTTCTTCACGGCCAAGAGCGCCGAGCTCGACATCCTGCACCGCGCGGCCATCGCCGGCGCCAAGTCGCATGAGGAGATAGAGCACCTCAACGACAATCTCCGGCGCGACAAGGAGCGCCTGGCGGGCGATCGCGACCGCAAGATCGCGCAGATCAGGAGCCCGCAGTCCTCGTAGTGGTTGCCCCTCCTCGCCGCGCCGTTGACCGGACGCCATGCTGAGGCCCTCCGTGGTGGGCGGTCTTGCCCTCCTGCCGGGCGCGGTGGCCCTCATCCTCGCCGCTCCTCCGGCATCTCATGGCCAAAGCTCGAGCGCGGGCTCGGCCGCTCAAGTCCGCTCCGATGACGCCCGCCTCGAGCAGCTCGCGGCCAATGCCCGCCGGGACCTCGCGAAATATCGCGCCACCCTCGGGCCCGTGCTCGCCGCTCAAGAGCGAGAGCTCGACCGACAGAAGGAGCTGGCGGCGGCTCGCCAGGATCTCTTCGAGCGGGGCGCCTTGTCGGAGAGCGAAGTGCGGGCGGGGAAGCGTGCGGTGGCGGCGGCGCAGAAGGACCTGGACGAGACGCGGCAGGCCATGGCCGAGGCCGATCGCATGATGGGCGAGGCGCGCATGGCGGACCTGAGCCGCACGCGTCCCCTCGCGCGCGGCCAGTACGAGGAGACGCCCGGCCTCGTGCGCTTCGCCGGCCTCAGCGAGTGGTCGCTCGTCACTGGCACCTCGAGGCTCGAGGCCTTCTTTCGCCAGCACTTCGGCCGGGCCTTGCCCATCAGCGCGTTCGGCCAGACCGCGCTCCACAACCGGATGGGATTCGATCACCGCAACGCTCTGGACGTGGCGCTCCACCCCGACAGCCCGGAGGGCCGCGCCCTCATGGCCTATCTGCGGACGAACGGCATTCCGTTCATCGCGGCGTGGGGCACGGTGCCGGGCCAGACGTCGGGCGCCCACATCCACGTGGGGCAGCCCTCGCCGCGACTCTTCGCGCGGCGGTGAGCGTGCGCCAGCCGGGAGACGTGGCACGGTGCGCCGCCTCTGTCCTCCGCCTCTTCGAGGATTATCTCGGCGAGTTCCGCGACATCACGCGGCGGGCCGCCCGCCGTCACGAGCAGCAGGAGTGGCAGGCCATCCAGCGGGACGCCCGCCATCGCCTCGACCTCCACCCGGCGCTCGTCGGCCGCGCGGTGACCGAGCTCGGTGGCGCTTCCACCGCGTCCGCGGATCACCACGCCCGCTGGATCGGCGCCAAGCGCGCCTACGCCGAGCTCGTCGCGCATCGTCCCGACTACGAGCTCGCGCAGACGTTCTTCAACTCGGTGACGCGGCGCCTGCTCACCACGGTGGGGGTGGATCCCGCTGTCGAGTTCGTGGAGGAGGAGTACGATCGGCCACGCCGCTCCCCGGAGCGAGCGATCTTCGTCACGTATGCTCCCCAGGCGACGACGGCCGCCCTCGTGCACGCCCTCCTGGGCAGCCGCCGCGTGGCACATCAGCCCATTACCTTCGACGCGGCGTCCATCGCAGAGATCATCGATCGCCGCCGACGCGCGGCCTGGGGCGCTCAGCCCATCGAGGGCGTGGATGTGCTCGAGCCCGTATTCTACCGGAACAAGGGCGCCTATCTCATCGGCCGCATCCGCGGGGGAGGGCGGCTCCTCCCTCTGGTGATCGCCCTCGTCAGCGACGGGGCGCGGGTGGTGGTGGACGCCGTCCTCCTCACCGAGGACGACGCGAGCATCGTCTTCTCCTTCACCCGGTCCTACTTTCACGTGGACGTGGAGGCGCCGCACGACATCATCGGCTTCCTCAAATCGATCATGCCCGCCAAGCGGGTGGCCGAGCTCTACATCGCCCTCGGCTACGATCGCCACGGCAAGGCCGAGCTCTTCCGCGATCTGAGCCGCCACCTCGCCGCCTCCACCGACCGCTTCGAGTTCGCCGAGGGCGATCGGGGCATGGTCATGGTCGTCTTCACCCTCCCGTCCTACGACATGGTCTTCAAGGTGATCCGCGACCGCTTCGCGCCTCCGAAGCAGACCACGCGGCGCCAGGTGCTCGAGCGCTACGAGCTGGTCTTCCACCACGACCGGGCCGGGCGCCTCGTCGATGCGCAACAGTTCGAGCACCTGACCTTTCCACGCCAACGCTTCGGCGACGAGCTCCTCGCCGAGCTCACCGAGGAGACCTCGGACACCGTGACCATCGCCGACGATCGCGTGGTCTTCCGCCACCTCTACGTGGAGCGTCGCGTGCGCCCCCTCAACCTGTTCCTCCGCGAGGCGCCGCCCGTGGCGGCCCGGGCGGCCATCCTCGACTTCGGCCAGACCATCAAGGATCTCGCCGCGACAAACATCTTTCCGGGCGACGTGCTGCTCAAGAACTTCGGGGTGACGCGGCACGGCCGGGTCATCTTTTACGACTACGACGAGCTCGCCCCTCTCACGGACTGCAACTTCCGTCGCATGCCCGAGCCCCGCACCCTCGAAGAAGAAATGGCGGCCGAGCCGTGGTTCTACGTGGGACCCCACGACATGTTCCCGGAGGAGTTTTTGCCCTTCATCGGGCTCCACGGCGAGCTCCGTGAGCTCTTCCTGCAGGCTCACGGCGATCTCTTCGACGCGGACTTCTGGAACCGCATGCAGGCGCTTCACCGCGCGGGGAAGATCGTGGACATCTTTCCCTACCAGGAAGCGCACCGCCTCCATGCCCGCTGACCGTCCGCGCGCCGGGTCGCGCTAGGACGAGACGTGTTCGCCTCTCCCGGCGCCATCGCCATCCAGCTCGGGCCCCTCTCCATCCGCTGGTACGGGCTCTTCACGGCGGCCGCCATCGTGGTCGCGCTGTGGCTGCTGGACCGCCAGTCTCGCGTCGAGGGGCTCCGCACCGAGGACGTGATGGGGGCGGCGATGTGGGCAGCGGTGAGCGGCTACATCGGCGCGCGCCTCTACGAGGTGATCTGGAGCTGGAGCTACTACAGCCGCCACCTGGAGAAGATCCCCGCGGTGTGGGAGGGCGGGCTCGCCATACACGGCGGCCTCATCGTGGGCGGCATCGTCGGCGCCATGGTCGCCAAGCGCCGCGGCCTGCCCGTGCTGCGCACACTCGACCTGGTGGCGCCGGCGGGCGCGCTCGCTCAGGCCATCGGCCGCTGGGGGAACTTCTTCAACGAGGAGGCCTTCGGCGCGCCCACGGACCTGCCGTGGGGGCTCTACATCTCGCCCGAGCATCGTCCGCTCGCCTACAAGGCCGTGGAGCGCTTCCACCCGACCTTCCTCTACGAGTCGCTGTGGGACCTGGCCATGTTCGCCGTGCTCGCCTGGTGGCTGAGACCGCGCTGGCACGATCGGCCGGGCGGGCTGTTCTTCTGGTACATCGGGCTTTACTCTGTGGGACGCCTGGGCATCGAGGCGCTGCGCCTCGACAGCTACTGGCTCGGTCCGTTCCGCGTCGCCCAGCTCGCGAGCGTGGTGGGTATCCTGTTCGCCGTCGGCGGCCTCGTCTGGGTCAGCCGGCGCCCGCGGACCCAGACACGGTAGGCGCGTTCCCCACGGAACGCGAGGAGGGGACATGGCGAGCACGTACGAGGAGATCTACCAGCGGTCCATGCGCGACCCCGAGGGATTCTGGGCCGACGCGGCCGAGGACATCTACTGGGACCGGCGATGGGACAAGGTCCTCGACGACTCGCGCCCGCCCTACCACCGGTGGTTCAGGGGCGGCCGGCTCAACACCTGCTTCAACGCCCTGGATCTCCATATCGAGCGCGGACGTGGCAAGCAGCTCGCGCTCATCTATGACAGCCCCGTCACGGGCACCGTGCGCGCGTACACTTTCGATGCCCTCCGCGACGAAGTTGCGCTCACCGCGGGCGCCCTGCGGGGCCAGGGCGTGGCCGCGGGCGACCGCGTCGTCATCTACATGCCCATGGTGCCGGAGGCGGTCATCGCCATGCTCGCCTGCGCGCGCATCGGGGCCATCCACGCCGTGGTCTTCGGCGGCTTCGCCTCGCACGAGCTGGCCAAGCGGATCGACGACGCAGCGCCGAAGCTGATCCTTTCCGCCTCCTGCGGTATCGAGATGGGGCGGGTCATCCCCTACAAGCCGCTCCTCGATCAGGCCATCGCGCTGTCGGGGCACAAGCCGGAGCGCTCGGTGGTCCTTCAGCGGCCGCAGTTGCGCGCCGAGCTCGTCCCGGGGCGCGATCTCGACTGGGGTGACTTTCTCTCCGGCGCGCCCGCCGTGGAGTGCGTGCCCATGGCGGCGACCGACCCGCTCTACACGCTCTACACTTCCGGCACCACCGGCGTGCCCAAGGGCGTGGTGCGCGACAACGGCGGGCACGCCGTCGCCCTCAAGTGGTCCATGGGCAACATCTACGGGCTGGGCTCCGGCGAGGTGTACTGGGCCGCCTCCGATATCGGCTGGGTGGTCGGCCACTCGTACATCGTCTACGCTCCGCTCCTCAAGGGTTGCACGACCATCCTCTACGAGGGTAAGCCCGTGGGCACGCCCGATCCGGGGGCCTTCTGGCGCGTCATCGCGCAGCACGGCGTGAACGCCCTCTTCACCGCGCCCACCGCCTTCCGCGCCATCAAGAAGGAAGACCCGCAGGGGTCGCACATCGTCAAGCACGATCTCTCCCGCTTCCGCACGCTCTTCCTGGCCGGCGAGCGCTGCGATCCCGACACGCTCTTCTGGGCGGAGCAGATGCTCAAGGTGCCCGTCATCGACCACTGGTGGCAGACGGAGACGGGCTGGTCGATCGCCGCCAATCCGGTGGGGCTGGGCGCGCTACCCGTGAAGCCCGGCTCGCCGACCAAGCCCATGCCGGGTTACGACGTGCGCGTGCTCGACGAGGCGAACCAGGAAATGGCGCCGGGACAGATCGGCTCCATTGCCATCCGCCTGCCCATGCCGCCCGGGTGCCTGCCCACGCTCTGGAACAACGACGCGGGCTACGAGCGCTCCTACCTCGAGCGCCATCCCGGGCACTATCTGACGGGCGACGCGGGATTCAAGGACGAGGACGGCTACGTCTACATCATGAGTCGCGTGGACGACATCATCAACGTGGCGGGCCACCGACTCTCCACGGGCGCCATGGAGGAGGTGCTGGCCGGCCATCCCGACGTCGCGGAGTGCGCGGTGGTGGGGGTGGCCGACGCGCTCAAGGGCGAGGTGCCCGTGGGGTTCGTAGTGACCAAGGCCGGCGTGGAGCGCTCCGACGACGAGCTCGGTCATGATCTCGTGGAGCGCGTGCGCGAGCGGATCGGGCCCGTGGCCGCCTTCAAGCTCGCCATCGTGGTGAAGCGGCTGCCCAAGACGCGCTCGGGCAAGATCCTCCGCGGCACCATGAAGCGGATCGCCGACGGCGTCGAGTACAGCATGCCCGCCACCATCGATGATCCCGGCATCCTCGACGAGATCAGCGCGGCCCTCCGTTCGTCGGGCTACCCGGTGAAGCCGGCGTCGTAGCCCGCGCGTCCCCGGGGCGATGATCCTCGTGACGGGCAGCGCCGGCCACCTCGGCGAGGCGCTCATGCGGACCCTGCACGTGGACGGTCGGGAGGCGCGAGGGGTGGACATCAGGCCCTCGCCCTTCACCGACTGCGTCGGCTCCATCTGCGATCGTGATCTCGTCGCGCGATGCATGCGGGGCGTGCGCGGAGTCCTGCATGCCGCGACCCTGCACAAGCCTCATCTGGCGACCCATGGCGCCCGGGACTTCGTCGAGACCAACGTGACGGGCACTCTCGTCCTCCTCGAGGAGGCGGTGGCGGCGGGAGTCGAGGCCTTCGTCTTCACGAGCACGACGAGCGCGTTCGGTTCGGCGCTGACGCCCGCCCCCGGGGAGTCGGCGGCGTGGGTGACCGAGGAGGTCCGCCCGGTGCCCCGGAACATCTACGGCGTGACCAAGGTGGCGGCGGAGGGCTTGTGCGAGCTCTCCTTCCGGCGGGACGGCCTGCCCGTGGTCGTGCTGCGGACGTCGCGATTCTTCCCCGAAGCCGACGACGATGCCGCGATCCGCGCGCGCTACGAGCTCGGGAACAGCCAGGCAAACGAGATGCTCCACCACCGGGTCGACCTGGAGGACGTCGTCACCGCGCATCTACTCGCCCTGGAGCGGGCTCCTGCCATTGGATTCGCCCGCTACATCGTTTCCGCGAGCACTCCGTTCACGAGGAACCACCTTGCCGACCTCCGCCGGGATGCGCCCGCCGTCGTCCATCGGCTCTTTCCCGACTGCCCGGCGCTCTACGCCGCCCGGCAGTGGAGCCTATTCCCGCACATCGATCGCGTCTACGTGAATGAGCGCGCCCGAGTCGTGCTCGACTGGAAGCCGAGATACGACTTCCCCCACGTGCTCGAGTGCCTGCGCACCGGGGAGGATTTCCGGAGTCCGCTCGCCCGCCAGGTCGGGAGCAAGGGGTATCACGCCACGCGCTTCGAGGAAGGACCGTATCCGGTCGCCTAGCCGGAACGGAGACCGCGCTCAGGCGACCTCGCGCTGGTTCGCCGCATTGTAGTTCGCGTCGTACCACCATTCGAGGTACGCGGCATAGGTGATGGGCGGGTAGCACGCGGGATTGCCCGGTCCCTGGCAGGTGGGGAGGCACGCGATCTCGGTGTCGAGATGCGGGCCGAAGAAGTAGGGGATGGCGTAGCGCGCGCGTCCCACCGGAGGCAGGGCGCGATGCGGCGTGGACTTGAAGCGGTGATTCGTCCACCGCTGCATCATATCCCCGGAGTTCACGGCGAAGGAGCCAGGGAGGTAGGGCACGTCGAGCCAGTCACCGTCCGGCATCCGCACTTGCAACCCCGGCACCTCGCTCTGGGCGAGAAACGTCATGAAGTTGGAGTCGGTGTGAGGGGCGATGCCGAACTGGTTCGCTTCCGCCGGCACGGGCGGGTAGTGCGTGAGCCGGAAGCTGAACTGGCTCTCCCGGAAAGCATGGTCGAAGGCGTTCGGGGGCAGGTCGAGGGCCATCGCGCAGAGCGGCAGGAGTTTCTGCGCGAGGGCGTCCACGGCGCCGGTGTAGGCGAGGACCCTCTCGCGAAAGTCGGGCAAGTCCGCTGGCCACTGATTGGGCCCGGCGAAACGCCGGCCGGCGCGGACGAGCGGGTCGTCGGGGCCACGCTCGCGCTTGATGAAGAACGCCTCGTTCAGGTCGGGCTTGTCGTTGGCGTTGACGTCCGAGGTCCAGACCGCGTAGCGCCCCAGCATCATGTAGCCGTTGTTGTGCTCGTTCATGCGCAGAGCGAGCTTCGCGTCCGTGGGCTGGGCGTGGAAGCGCCGGGCTTCGGCGAAGGTGGCGTCCACGAGCGTCTGAGGAATGCCGTGATTCACCACGACGAAGAAGCCGACGTCTTGGAGCGCCCGCCCAAGCTCGGCGGCCATGGCGGCGGCGGCGCCTGGGCGTCCGGCGAGATAAGGTCCGAGATCCAGCACGGGAATCACGATGCCTGAGAGTAGCACCAAGCGAGACCCTCGGCCATGCATGCATCTGTTTCGTGGTTGCTCGTTCGAGCGTGTGTCGAGAACTGGACGTTCGGTGACACGACATCCGTGAACGCTGCCATGACATCCGCTCGCAACTCAGCAATCTTGATGGTCCTGCCCGCTGGGCACATGGCTTGCTCTTTTTCGGCTCGATGGGATCCGTCGAGCGGCTGCCGTGCCGGAGACACGCTCCCTGCCTCTCGAAGCAGGGGGGCACGTACCTCCGCTGGGCACTCGCGGTGGGCGCCATCGGTTGGCTCCTGTGCCTGGCTCAGCCCGCGGCCGCCGTGTCACCGAAGGAAACCCTGGAAGCGTTCTTCGTGCGCACCAACTCCGTCCTGCAGTCCATGGATCTCACTCACGGCCTCGAGAAGCCCCGGCAGGCCATCCGAGATCTCGTGGACGACACGTTCGACTTTCGGGCGGCGGCTGCGGTCGCCCTCGGCTCGGTGTGGTCGTCTCGAGTTCCCGAGGAGCAAGAGGCGTTCACACGGCTCTTCGCCGTGTTCCTCGAACGAGGCTTCGTCGCGACGATCGGGTCGAAGGCCAGCGTGGCCGGCGGGGTGAGGATCCACTACCTGGACGAATCCATCGACGGCGAGTCCGCTCGGGTTGCCACCACTCTGCTGACCCGGGCCGGCCAGGAGCTTCCCGTCGACTATTGGATGGTGCGTCAGGGTGCCCGCTGGAAGGTGCAGGACGTCATCGTGGACGGTGTGAGCCTTGTGCGGAACTATCGCTCCCAGTTCGCCCGGGTCCTCGCGGCGCATCCGTACGCTGAGCTTCTTAGGAGGATGCAGGCGGAGACCCTGGCCGAAGCTGGACCCGCGGTCTCCCCGCCTCTGAAACCCGAGTCTTCCCCCGTGCCGGTGATCGAGAGCAGCCAGCTTCCCCCCGCGATCGTTTCCGATGTCCTGGCTGATCGCGCCGTCAAGCCGACGGCCGCCGTCAAGTCCAGTCAGCCGGAGCAGCCGATCCAGAAGCGTGGCAGCGGTGGTGTGAAGCGACAGGCCTCGGCGAGCGCGGAGACTGCCCGCCCGGCTCCTCCAGCCATTCTGGTCGGAGCTCCTGGCGATAGGCTGAACTCTGGAGACGTGATCGGCTGGCTGGTCGTGAAAAGCCGAAGCGAGGCGGAACGCGATGTTGCCTCTCTGCTCGCCCAGGCGGGAGGGACGACGCTCAGCCGACAACGCGGCCCCAAGACCACGATGGTCAGCGGGATCGTTCCCCTCGCGACCTACGCCTCGTTCGCGGCAGGCCTGCGCCGCATCGGGTCGTGGCGCCCGGAGACAGAGCGGTCACCTCGACCAAATCTCTTGTACGTCACGGTCAGGCTAACAGAGTAGAGGCATCGGCGGCCGACCCGTCAGCATCCTTCTTGACCAGCCGCTGCGGCTAGTCGTTGGCGGGATCGCCCTTGGGCAGCACGTCACGCGCGAGATCGCTCCGCTTCCAGTCGGGCACGGGCGGGGTGCACCCCGCCCGTGGCACGTAGGGCGAGGCCTCCACGCGCTGGAGCTTGTGGATGTAGCGCGGGCAGTTCGGAAACACCTCGCGGATGCGCACGCGCACCACGAGCTGGGCGCCGGGATACTCGGTGAGGAACGGGTCTTCCACATCCACGCTGGCCACGCCGTTCAGGCGGAGACGGTTCTGGCGCTCGAAGTCGATGAAGAGCATGCCCACGTGTGGGTTCTCGAGGAGATTCCCCGCGGAGAGGTACATGCCGTTGCCGTCCCAGCTCGGGAAGGCCACCGTGCGCTCGTCGAGCACCCGCACGAAGCCAGGGTCGCCGCCCTTGTAGGAGCAATTGGGACGGCCTTCGGCATCCGCGGTGGCCAGGAAGAACATGTCCTGGCGCTCGATGAACGC
>DATGCY010000157.1:0-5181 GCA_035311385.1 Candidatus Methylomirabilota bacterium | reverse complement strand
GCCCGGGGTGGACTCGAAGAAGGGCTTCTCCTTGAAGCCGCGCAGGGAGGCGATGAAGCTCGCGGGGAAGACGCGCACGCGAAGGTTGTAGTCGCGCACCGCCTCGTTGAAGCGCTGGCGCTCCACGGTGATGCGGTTTTCCGTGCCCTCGAGCTGGCTCTGCAGGGCGAGGAAGTTCTGGTTGCTCTTGAGCTCGGGATAACGCTCCACGGTGACGAGGAGGCGCGAGAGGGCACCCCCGAGCTGGTTCTGAGCGTCTTGGAACTTCTTGAAGGCGGCGGGATCGTTGAGGAGCTCGGGAGTGGCCTTGATGCTCCCTGCGCTGGCCCGCGCCTGCGTCACCTCCTCGAGGACAGTGCGCTCCTGGGTCGCGAAGCCCTTGACCGTCTCCACGAGATTGGGAATGAGGTCAGCGCGGCGCTGATACACGTTCTGCACCTGGGCCCACTTCTCGCTGACGGCCACGTCGGCGCCGACGAGCTGGTTGTTGACCCCAATGCCCCACATGAAGGCGATCACCACGATGACGACGAGCACGCCCACGACGATCAGCCCGGTTTTCATGAGTGCACGCTGCCTCCCTCGTCTTGAGGTGGTTGGGGGAGCGGGATAGGCCGAGAGGTGTCGATGCGCTCGGGGACCGTGCCGAGGTTATGCGCGGCCATGACGCTCCCTACTATACTCGCGAGGTCACCGGGGGCGCGAACTCCGCGGGGCCCGGGCGTCGTAGCCGAGCTGCCGGTCGCGCGCACGCCGGGCGCGGCCGCGCGTGCGAGCAGGGCCGTAGCCGCCGCCCCCTGGCGTGCTCACGAGGACGCGGTCGCCACGCTCCAGCACGTGCTGGCGGCGATGGTCGACCTTCTTGCCGTTGATCCGCACGTCCCCCAAGCCGCCCGGCACGCCTCCCGCGAAGCCGGGGGCGGCGAAACGCGTCCGCTCCGCCATAAAGCTCACCACGATGGGGCGGACGGAGCCGCTCTCGAAGAGCACGTCCTGGCCGAGCCCGCCGCGCTGGCGCCCGTCGCCGCCCGAGCCGGGACGCAGGCGCTTGTAGCGGAAGAAGAGTGGGCTATTGCGCTCGGCCACTTCCACGGGTGTGCTGGAAATGTTGCTGGGCCAGGAGAGCACGTGCTCCCCATCCTTGGCGGAGGTGGCGCCCATGCCACCGTTGAAGAAGAGCACGTTCGTGTAGGGACGGCCATCGTCCCGCGTGCCCGTCTGCGCCACCGCCCACAGGGGCGAGCCCGCACCCGCCATCACCTTGTCGGGGATGACCTGATGCAGCGCCCCCAGGACGAGGAGCGGCACGTAGTGGCCCGTCTGGGCTCGGCTCACCACCGCCGCGGGGAACTTCGGGTTGAGGAGACACCCTTCGGGCGCCTCCACCTTGACCGGGCGATACATCCCTTCGTTGTTGGGCAGGCCGGGCAGGAGGGCGCAGCGCACGGCGTACGCCGTCATGGCGTAGGTGTAGGCGAGGACACAGTTGATGGCCCGCGGCTGGGCGGGCGAGGAGCCGGTGAAGTCGGCGGTGATCTCGTCGCCTGCCACCCGGAGAGCGATCTTGAAAGTGTACGGCCGCTCGAAGCCGTCGGTGTCGAAGCCATAGCGATAGACGCCGTCCGGCACGGCGCGAATGGCCCCGCGCATGGCGCGCTCGGAACGGGCGAAGAGCTCGTCGGCCAGACCCTCGAGCGAATCGAGGCCGTACTCTTCCATGAGCCGTCGCACCCGGTTCTCCATCAGCTCGTTCGCGCTCACCTGCGCCCAGATGTCGCCCATGGTCTGGTCGGGGGTGCGCACGTTGGCGCGAATGAGGCTGATGAGCGTCTGGTCGCGCTGCCCGTCACGGATGATGCGGCTCAACGGGATGTGGAGGCCTTCCTCGAAGAGCTCGCGCGCTTCGATGGCGCGCACGCGCCCGCCGATGTCGGGCATGTGCGAGGTGGTGGCGGAGAAGGCGACGAGGCGCCCGCCGTGGAAGATCGGCTTCACCAGGCACACGTCGCTCATGTGCCCCGTCCCCTCCCAGGGGTCGTTGGTGATGAGCACGTCGCCTGGACGCAGGTCGTGGCCGAACTCGCGCCGGAAGTGCCGCACGGTGGCGGGCAAGGTGCCGATGAAGGAGGGAATGCTCCCGGAGTTCTGGGCGAGGGCGAAGCCGCGCGCGTCGGTGAGGACACAGGCGAAGTCGTTGGCCTCGTTCGAAAGCGTGGAGAAGGAGGTGCGCACGATGGCCTTGGCCGCCTCGTCCACCACGGAGATGATGCGGGTCCACAGCACCTCGAGGGTGATGGGATCGAAGCTCGCGTTCACGACGATGCCTCCTCGACAACGATGGGCGGCGTCACGACGTCCCCAAGGTCAGCACGAGGTTGCCACTCCCGGCGACGCGGGCACGCCCACCAGGGCCGATGACCAGCGTGGAACCCTCCTCCTCCACCACCGCGGGCCCGTCGAGCTCGTCGCCCACGCCGAGGCGCTGGCGATCGTAGACGGCGGTGGGGACGAAGCCTCCCCTCTCCGCGAAGTAGGCGGGCCGCGTGCCCTTGCGCGCGCCCGCCGCTCCCTCGCCGGGTCTGCCCTGCAGGACCACGTCGCTGCCCGACACGGGCGCGCGCACGGCCACGCGGATGTTGAGGAACTCCACGGGCACGCCTGGAGGGGTGAGGGCAAACTTGTCGCGATAGGCGGTCTCGAAGGCGGCGGTGAGGCGCCGGCGGCTCGCTTCGCTCTCGTCGTAGGGTCCGTCGGGCAGCGAGACGACGAGGTCGAAGCCCTGCCCCATGAAGCGGCCGTCGGCGAGCCGGCGCACGCTGGCGTTCTCGAGCTTGAGGCCGGTGTCGGCCATGACCGTGCGCGCCTCCTCCTCCAGGCGCCGGAAGGCGGCTTCCAGCTCGGCCACGCTGCCCTCGTCGAGGCGGATGCCCACCGTGGCGACGCGATCCACGCGCGCCGGCGCCACGAGGAGGCCGAGGGCGGAGGCGACGCCGGCCGAGGGCGGGCAGACGATGCGCGAGACACCGAGCTTCTTCGCGACCGACCACGCGTGCACCGGTCCCGCCCCGCCCGTGGAGAGGAGCGCGTAGTCACGCGGATCGCGGCCGCGCTCCGCGATGTGCACGCGCGCGGCGCTCGCCATGTTCTCGTTCACGATGTCGTGAATGCCCCAGGCGACCTTGACCGGCTCGAGGCCGATTCTTCCCGCGAGCCGCTCCACGGCGGCGCGCGCCGCCTCCAGATCGACGCGCACCTCCCCGCCAGCGAAGTACGCCGGATTGAGATAGCCGAGGAGGAAATCCGCATCGGTGACGGTGGGCTCCGTGCCGCCCAGGCCATACGAGGCGGGCCCCGGGTACGATCCCGCACTCCTCGGGCCGACCTTGAGCAGCCCGATCTCGTCCACGTCCGCGATGCTCCCGCCTCCCGCTCCGATCTCGATCAGCTCGATCGTCGAGATGCGGATGGGCAGGCCACTGCCCTCGATGAAGCGCCGTTGCCGTGCTGCCTCGAAGCTGTAGGCGGTGAGCGGCTCGCCGTCGTCGACCAGGGAGAGCTTGGCGGTGGTGCCGCCCATGTCGAAGGCGAGGATGCCGGGGGCGGGGCTATCGCTATTGTCGCGGCCGAAGAAGGCAGCGGCGATGGCGCCCGCCGCGGGGCCTGACTCGAGCATCTGCACGGGCGCGCGCTGGGCCTCCGCCACGTGGGTGAGGCCGCCGCTCGAGAGCATGAGGAGGAGGGGGGCGGGGATGCCCTGCTCCGCCACGCGCTCCGCCATCAAAGCCAGGTAGCGGTGGGCGAGCGGCTTGATGTACGCGTTGGCCACCGCGGTGGAGGCGCGCTCGTACTCGCGCACTTCGGGGGCCACCTCGTGCGAGGTGGTGACGGCGACGCCGCGGTGCCGGCGGGCGATGAGCCGCGCCGCCTGGTCTTCGTGACGCGGATTCGCATAGGAGTGGAGGAACACCACGGCGATGGAGGTCACGCCCGCCTTGACGAGGGCGCGTGCCTTCGCCTCCACCGCCCGCGCGTCGAGGCGGCGCCGCACGCGGCCGTCGGCCTGCATGCGCTCCGGCACCTCGAGGCGGAGGTGGCGCGGCACGAGCGGCTCAGGGCGCGTGATGGCGAGGTCGTACAGCTCGTACTTCCGCTCGCGGCCGATTTCGAGGGTGTCCGCGAAGCCCTGGGTGGTGAGGAGGCCGGTGACCGCGCCCTTGCGTTCGATGAGGGCGTTGGTGAAGAGCGTGGTCGCGTGCACCACGCGGGTGAACTCGCCCGGCTCGAAGCGCCCCTCGCGCAGCAGGGCCTCTACCCCGGCCGCCACCGCGCGCGCGGGATCGTCGTGGGTGGTGAGCACCTTGCGATTCACCTGGCGGCCGGTGTCGTGATCGTAGATCACGAGGTCCGTGAAGGTGCCGCCGATGTCGATGCCGAGCGAGTAGTGGGCCACGCCGGAGCCTACTTGAGCCGCAGGTCTTCGAAGGGCGCGGAATAGGAGAAGCCGGGAATGAGGCCCGCTCCGCCCTCGGCCACCCGCGGACCCACCCCCCAGATGAAGGCGAGCTCGTAGATGGGGACGGTAGTGACCTGGTCGGCGAGCGTCTTCTGGATCTGGTGCAACATGGCCTCGCGCTTCTTGCTGTCGAGCTCGCGCGCCTGCCGCACGTAGAGATCGTCGACTTCGGGCAGGCTGCCGTAGGCGTAGATCCCCTTCTTCGTCGCGTACGGTTCGAGCCTCGTGGCCGCGTTGCCGAAGGCGGCGGAGATGACGAGGATCACGCCGTGGAGCTTCTTCTCCTGCCACTGCGTGAAGTACGCCGCACGCTCCATCGCGCGCATGCGCGTGCGGATGCCCACCGTCTGCAGATAGCCCTGAATCGCCTCGCCCATGGAGTTGTAGGGCGGGAAGGGATAGAACTCGCCGCCGTCAAACCCGTTGGGATAGCCCGCCTCGGCGAGGAGCTTCTTCGCCTTGGCCGGATCGTAGGGCGGCGGCTCGAGGACGAGGGCATGCTGGAAGATGCGGGGGACGAAGTTGCCGGTGAGGCGCGAGAAGCCGAGGGTCTCCGCCTTGTTCAGAGCCTGGCGATCAATGGCCACGTCGGCGGCCATGCGCACGCGCTTGTCCGCCCACGGTGACTTGGGATCCCACTGGTCGGGCATCTCCAGCCAGAACGCGCC
>DATGCY010000156.1:0-4196 GCA_035311385.1 Candidatus Methylomirabilota bacterium | reverse complement strand
CTGCTTCGCCCGCTCCTGCTTAGCCTGCTTCTGCGCCGCCTGCACCGCCTGCGTCTGCGCCGCCTGCTTCTGCGCCGCCCGCCTCTGTTCTGCCTGCTTCTGCTCCGCCTGCTTCTGCTCCGCCTGCTCCTGCTCTGCCTGCTCCTGCTCTGCCTGCTTCTGCTCCGCCTGCTCCTGCTCCGCCTGCTTCTGCTCCGCCTGCTCCTGCTCTGCCTGCTCCTGCGCCACCCGCTACCGTGGTAGCCCGTGTCCCCGCGGCTTCACCCGTCACGCACTTGCCCGCTCCTGCGCTTCCAGCGCTGAGCTGGTCTGCCGGTGCGCCCATGCCGGTCGAGCCGCCCGCCCGGCCACTATCTGAAGTACGGGCCACCACGATGGTGGCAGAGCAATACGCGGATGGCGTGATTCGCACCGACGCTGACTACGCGGCCACCACGGTGCCTCCATCGCCGCGGTCCGTGGACCAGATCGACAAGCTGCCCGCGGTGCAGGAGACGATGGACACCCTGGAGGCGCAAGATTTCCTCGACCGGCTGTGGGTGAAGGACGCCACGCTGTGGAAGGGGGAGGTGCCATCGATTCGTCACCGGCTCGGCTGGCTCACCTCACCCACGATCATGCGAGGCCACATCGAAGACATCAAGAGCTTCGCCGACGAGATCCGCCGCCTGCAGTTCACCCACGTGGTCCTCCTCGGCATGGGTGGCGCCTGCTTCGCCGCCGACGTGTTCAACCTCGCCTTCGGATCCAAGATGGGCTTCCCCGACGTCGTCGTCCTGGATTCCACGGATCCCGCGGCGGTGAAGCAGACGCTCGACCGGCTGGCCTTGGCGCGTACGCTCTTCATCGTGGCGAGCAAGTCGGGCGACACGCCGGAGGCCCTCGCCCTCTACGAGTATTTCCGGGCGCAGATCGAGGCGTCCTCCGTGCCCCGGTCGGGCATCCACTTCGTGGCCATCACCGATCCTGGCCGCCCCCTCGACAAGATCGCCGCCGAAACGGGTTTCCGGCGCACGTTCCTCAATCCCGCCTCGATCGGCGCCCGTTTCTCTGCCCTGTCCTTCTTCGGTCTCGTGCCCGCCGCCCTCATGGGCATCGACGTCAAGTCGCTGCTCGAACGCGCTCATGCCATGGTCGAGGCGTGCGGCAACACCGTGTCCGCTCGCGACAACGCGGCGGTGCGCCTCGGGGGTGCATTGGCAGGGCTGGCCAAGGCAGGACGCGACAAGGTCACCCTCGTCCTCTCGCGGAAGCTCCATGGCCTCGGGCCCTGGATCGAGCAGCTCCTCGCGGAGTCGCTCGGCAAGAATGGCCGGGGTGTCGTGCCCGTGGACGATGAGCCCTTGGGCTCGCCCGTCGTGTACGGCGAGGATCGCGTATTCGTGGCCATCACTCTCGACGGTGACGACCTTGCGGAGCCGTACCTGGACGCCCTCGAAGAGGCGGGGCATCCGGTGATCCGCATCCCGATACAGGATCCCCTGGAAATCGGGGCGGAGTTCTTCCGCTGGGAGCTCGCCACGGCTGCCGCGGGTGTCGCTCTCGGCGTCAACCCCTTCGACGAGCCCGACGGGGCTCGGGTGCGCGAAAACATCTCCGCCCTGCTCGCCACGTGGAGGAAGACGCGGCGGCTCCCCGAGTGGCCGGTGGACGCCGAGGAGAACGGTCTCGTGCTCATGACCAACAGGGGGACGAAGTCGCCGAGCCTGAGCGCGGGACTAGTGGGCTTCCTCGGCCAGGCGAGGCCGGGCGACTACATCGCCATCCAGGCCTATCTCACGCCCACCGTTGACACGTGGAGCCGGCTACAGGAGTTGCGCACAGTCCTACGCGATCGGCTGAAGGTCGCGACCACGGTGGCCTACGGCCCGCGCTACCTGCACGCGACCTCCCAGCTCCACATGGGTGGCCCTCCGAACGGGCTCTTCCTGCAACTGACCGGCGACGACAAAGAGGACGTGCTGATTCCAGGAGCAGGCTATGGGTTCGCCACCTTCAAGGCGGCGCAGGCCCTGGGGGATCTTCAGACGCTTCAGGACGCGGGGCGCCGCGTCGTGCGCGTGCATCTCACGGGTAAGCAACCCCAGGCCCTCGAGCAGCTCATCCAGGTGGTGCAGCGGGGCGTCAGGAGGCGATAGCCAGGCGCACCATGTTCCCGGCTCGGGGACCCCGCGCCGCCGCGCTACTTGGACGGATTACTCGGTGACACGACGCGCGTCGCTGACATTTCGACCCAGGTGTTGTACCAGCTCTCGTAGATGTGGACCTGGAGCGAGCTGCTCGGCTTCTCGTAGACCTGGGTGATGCCCTGATCGGAGAGCGTGGTGGCCGAGATGTTCTTCCAGCCGTTGGCTTCCAGGGTGGTCCGGAACGCCACCGCTACACTCTCAATCTCCACGCGCCCCTTGTAGAATAGGCGGGCAGCCTTGACCTCCGGGGACTCGATGATGGTGGACTTGTTCAGGTCCACGGTGAGACCCTTGGGCACGGGAATATCTTCGAACTCGCTGCGCTGGACCCGCGGCGGATTGGACGCACAGGCCGTCATGGTCACCAGGCACAGCAACAGCACAAGGATGCGACGCATGGCTAGTACCTCCTGGCGGACATCCTACTATCGGTGGGGGTGGCCACCAAGATTTTTGGCGGGCTTCCTTGTCGTCGCGCTCCTCACCGGGTGCGCCTCCACGAACGTCCCTCCCATGGGCTACCAGGGCAAGCCCTTCCGGCCCGAGCCTGACGAGCGCAAGCTTTGGAGCGACGCCGAGAAGGAAGAGGAGAAGCTCGGCAAGCTCGGCAAGACCTACGACGATCCGCTCCTCGAGGACTATCTCGCCTCGGTGGCGGCCCGCGTCGTGCCCGAGGAGGCGCAGGAAGCGGGCGCCCCGGCCCCCCGCGTGGCTGTGTTCAAGGATCCCACCCTCAACGCCTTTGCCATGCCCAACGGCAAGATCTACATCCACACCGGACTCCTGAGCCGGGTGGAAAACGAGTCGCAGCTCGCCATGATCCTCGGCCACGAGATGACCCACGTGACGAACCGGCACGCGCTGATGTTCAACCGTGACGCGCAGAACAAGCAGATCTTGTTCAGCGCGCTGGCCATCGCGGCTTCTCTGGGGGTGGCGGTGGCCACGGGCAACCAGCAGAACAAGGGCAATAATGTGAGCGCGGAGGTGCTGCGCACCACGTCGAATATCCTCCTCGGGCTCGGTCTGCAGCTCGCCTACATCGCCGCCGTGAACGGCTTCGGACGGGAGCTGGAGCGCGACGCCGACCGCGAGGGCATGGATCGCATGGTCAAGGCGGGCTACGACCCCCGGGAGGCTCCGCGCGTGTTCGTTCTCCTCAAGGACGACTACGGCGACGGAAGCAAGCTTGAGAACTTCTTCTTCGGCAACCATCCGAGGCTCGACGAGCGCATCGCCAACACCGAGGAACTCCTGAAGGCGAAGTACGCCGGGCTCACCCCTCCAACGAATCTCGCCGAGGCCAACGAGGAGTTCGCCATGCGCACGCGGACGGTGGTGCGCGAGAACGCCGCCCTCGACATCCGGGCGGGGCGCTTCAAGCTCGCCAAGGCGCAGCTCGACCGCGTGCTCACCCTTGCGCCCAAGGATCCGACGACGCATCTGTACTACGGCGATCTCTACCGGCTTCAGGCCCAGCGCGCCCGCAACCCGTTCGACAAGCCCATGCTGGTGGCCCAGGCGCTCCAGGCCTACGAGGAGTCGGCGGCCCTCGACTCGACCTTCCCCGATCCCTTCCGCCAGATGGGCTTCCTCTACTACCAGAGCAAGCAGCCGGAAAAGGCCAAGGAAGCTTTCCAGAAGTACCTCGCCCTCAAGCCCAACGCGCCCGACTCGCGTCGGATCAAGGAATACCTGGTCGAGCTCGATCGGTGATCGCACGCGCGCGCGGCCTGGCCGTCGCAGCGCTCGTGGTGATCGCCCTCGTCGTGGTCGGCCACGGCTCTGTACTCCGCCTGATCGGCCGGGCTCTCGTGGTGGAAGACCCGGTGGCCAAGGCCGACGCCATCGTGGTGGTGGCGGGCGGCACGCCGAGCCGCGAAGAGGCCGCCGCGAGGCTCTTCCGCGAGGGCCTCGCCCCCGATGTCGTGCTCTCCAACCAATTCACCCCCGATCGCGTGCGTCACCTCATCACGATGGGAGCCCGCCGGCTCGATTACCAGGGTG
>DATGCY010000155.1:0-3108 GCA_035311385.1 Candidatus Methylomirabilota bacterium | reverse complement strand
GTGTGGGGCATGGGGATCATGATGGCCCCCATCTTCGGCCCGACCCTGGGCGGCTGGATCACCGACAACTGGTCGTGGCGCTGGACCTTCTACATCAACCTGCCCATCGGCATCCTGGGCTTCTTCGCAGCGAGCGCCATCCTCTTCGACCCGTCCTATCTGCGCAAGCCGGGCCGGATCGACATCCCGGGACTCTGCCTCATGGTGGTGGGCTTCCTGTCGCTCCAGCTCTTCCTCGACCAGGGCGAGCGCTACGAGTGGTTCGACTCCAACTTCATCACCATTCTCGGCCTCACCGCGGCGGTTGCCCTCGTCGGCTTCCTCGTCCGCGAGCTGACGGCGAGCGAGCCCATCCTCGACCTCGGCGTCTATCGCGACCGCAACTTCGCCGCGGCCAGCCTCATCATGGTCTTCGTGATGTTCGGCTTTTTCTCGAGCATGGTCCTCCTCGCGCTTTTCACCCAGAAGGTCCTGGGCTATGACGCGTGGACGTCGGGCCTCGTCCTCGCCCCAGGCGGCGTGGGCAATCTCCTCTCGCTCGTCATCGCGGGCCGCCTGATCAACCGCATGGATCAGCGCCTGCTCCTCCTCATCGGCTGCCTCCTCAACGCGTGGGCGGCCTGGAACATGTCGGTGCTCACGAGCACGGTGGACTACTGGGGGCTCGCCTGGCCTCGCTTCGTGCAGGGGCTGGGGGTCGGCTTCATCTTCGTGCCCCTCAACGCGGTGGGTCTCGCCACCATCCCGCGCATCAGCATGGGCAACGCCACCGCGCTCCTCAACGTGGTGCGCAACTTGGGTGGGGGCGCCGGGGTGGCTGTGGTGAGCATGCTCCTCGCTCGACGGACGCAGGAGCACCAGTCGACGCTGGTGGCCCACATCAATCCCTTCGACGCGGAGACGGCGGCGCGGCTCGCCAAGTGGGCCGCTCACTTCGTCGCCCAGGGCGCGGACAGCTTCACCGCGGACCGACGCGCCATCGCCATGGTCTATCAGGAGGTGACGCAGCAAGCCCAGGTCCTCGCCTTCGCGGACGATTTCTGGCTGCTCTTCGTGCTGTTCTGCAGCACTATCGTCCTCCTCCCCCTCCTCGAGCGGGTGCGCACGGGCCCGCCCTCGTCGGCCAGCGCGCGTGAGGATGCGCCGGCGCCCGTGCACATGGAGTAGCGCGATGCGCATCGCCGCCATCGAGGTCAGCCACTGGCACTCGCTCTACGACGCCGCTTACCTGCGCGTTCTCTCCGCGCTGCCCGACGTGGAGCTCGTGGGACTGCACGATCCTGACGCGGCGGTGGCGGCCAAGCGGGCGCGCGAGCTCGGCGGACCGCCCACCTTCACGGACTACCGCGAGATGCTCGCCCGCACCAAACCGGACTTCGTGGTGGCTTTGGGACGACACAGCGGGATGGCGGCCACCGCGCACTATCTTCTCGATCACGGCTTTCCCTTCATGATGGAAAAGCCCATGGGGCTCAACGCGGGCGAGGTGAGCGAGATCGCGGACAAGGTGGTGGCGCGGAACGCCTTCGTGGCCCTAGCATTTCCCCAGCGCTACTCGCCCTTCGTGGCCCGCGCGCGGCGCATGCTCGCCGACGGCGCCTTTGGGCCCCTGTCCCATCTCTACTTCCGGCTCAACCGCCCCACCTCGGCGCGCTATCCGGCATGGGACTCGCCGTGGATGCTCGACCCCGCGGAGGCGGGCGGCGGCTGCCTGCGCAATCTGGGCGCGCACGTGCTGGACATGTTCCTGCATCTCACGGGTGACGAGGCGACGGTGACGGGAGCGCAGCTCAGCCATCACGCCCTCGGCCAGCGCGTGGAGGACTTCGCCTCCGTGCTCCTTCGGTCGGCGAGCGGCACGCTGGGCGTGGTGGAGGTCGGCAACACCGTACCCTATGCGGGGAGTGACAGCGAGTGGAAGGTCGCGGGACGCGATGCGATCCTCGTCCACTATCACGACGACACCATGCGCCTCATCACCGCCAAGGGCGAGGAGATCATCCCCGCCCGGCCCGCGGAGGCCCTCTATCCCACCGCCGTGCGCGACATCGTGGAGCACTGGCGGCGCGGCGAGCCGCCGCCCGTGAGCGTGCACGATTGCCTGCGGGTAGTCCGACTCATCGATCAAGCATACGATCTCACCCCTCGGACTTGAGGGAACCCTAGCGCGGAGGATGCCCATGAGACTCGGCGGCAAGGTGGCGATGGTCACGGGAGCGGCGCACGGGATGGGCGAGAGCGAAGCCATCATCTTCGCCCGCGAAGGAGCTATCGTGGCGGTGGCCGACGTGATGGAAGCAGACGGGCGGGCAGTGGCAGAAAAGATCAATGCCGACGGCGGCCAGGCGCAGTTCGTCAAGCTCGACGTGGCGAGCGAGCTCGACTGGCAGGAGGCAGTCAAGACCACGATGGGCACCTATGGGCGTCTCGATATCCTCGTGAACAACGCGGGGATCAGCGGCTCGTACGATCGCGATACCCTCAGCACGACTCACTGGGACACGCTCATGAGCATCAACGCCAAGGGCGTCTTTCTCGGCATGAAGCACGCGGTGCCCGCCATGCGGCAGGGCGGGGGTGGCTCCATCGTGAACATCTCGTCGATCTCCGGGATCGTCGGCCAGGACAACCTGCACATGGGTTACAACGCTTCCAAGGGTGCGGTGCGCACCATGACCAAGTCGGCCGCCGTGCAGTTCGCCAAGGACTGGGTGCGCGTGAACTCCGTGCATCCGGGCTTCATGCCGCCCATGCGGACCTCCAAGACGTCCGCGGATCCGGCCTGGCGCAAGCCGCTGCTCGAGGCCGTGCCTCTCAAGCGCGAGGGACGGGTGGAGGAGGTCGCCTACGCCGTCCTCTTCCTCGCCTCCGACGAGGCGTCGTACATCACGGGGGCGGAGCTGGTCGTGGACGGAGGCTTCCTCGCTGCCTGAGGGGCGGCCGCGCATTGACCTGCGGCGGGGCTTCTGGCACGATCGCCGCGGCAATTTCTCAAGGAGGAGTGATGATGGCCACGACCACTCTCAGCATCGATGATCTCAGATCCCACATCGGCCGGCGGCTCACCGCCACCGACGTGCTCCATCCCGGCCCGGCCAATCTGCTGCG
>DATGCY010000154.1:0-3425 GCA_035311385.1 Candidatus Methylomirabilota bacterium | reverse complement strand
TCGCCACCGATCCTGCCAGCTCCGTGGTGCGGGTGTTCCGCGAGGCCGTCAAGGAGGAAGGCGGTGACGACGCCATCGACATGATGCGCGGCTGGGGTGACGTGGAGTTCGTGGCCACGGACCACAGCGTGCCCACGATCTACTACGGACCCGGCACGGTGGCGGCGGCCCACACCGCCGACGAGTACATCGAGCTCGATCGCTACCACACGGGCGTGGCCGTTTACGAACGCGCCATTCGCGCGTTCCTCGCCGCGGCCCAGCCCTGATCGTTCAAGAATGACACGACTCAGCCCTCACGAACACACGGAGCGCGAGACGGAGCGGGACCCGTCGGCGGGGGCGGGGGAGCGCTCCAGCTACGTCACCACTCGGCTGAATCGCCGCCCTGCGGGCGGCGCACAGGACGAGGGGGTCCCACTCCGCCGGAGCGCTCCCCCGCCCCCGCCGCCACCCACCCGGTCGCACGTGCGGCTCTCGTGGACAATGCGAGTTAGAGGGTCTTGAGGAATTCGATGAGCGCGCGTTTGTCCGCGTCTGGGAGATCGGCGCCGAAGAGATGGCCGCGGTCCTCCACGAGATCGGGGCAGGTGCTGGCCGCCATGAGGGTCGCCACCAGCCGTCGTCGCGCCTCGTCGCTGCTGACTCCCGCCGCGGGGTGGAGGAGGTCGAAGCGCCGGGCGGAGGCATCGATGAATGTGGCATTGACGGCGGAGATCAGCGCGAACAGGTTCTCCAGCTTGGGCTCGACGTTGGCCACGAGATTGATGGGCGTGCCGCCGGGGATCGGGCCGATCTCCAGCACGCCGTTCCGGGCGAGCCGTTTGAGGGGCGCCGGCACCAACGGCTCGGGAATGCGGATGGCGCTCTCCTCGCTCGTCGTCCACACGGAGGCGAGGCCGAGCCGTCGCTCCGGCCAGAGGAGCTTTTCCACCCCGTCGGAGAAGGCGCGCATGCGGCCGGCCACGGAGGGGTCGCCGGTGAAGACACCTACGGAGTTGTTGTGGAGATACGGGGCGGACGTCCACATGGACACGAGGGAGGGAACGCGATAGTAACCCGGCCCGCGGCCCGTCGTGGGGAAGTTAAAGGGCTTCGACGGCTCGAGGGGATCGAAGGTCTCGATCACTCCCACGGACTCCTGGCTCTTGTAGGTCTCGGAGGAAAAGTTGTCCCAGATGTGCCCGGCCATGGCGTTGGTCCCCAGGGCCCGGCAGGCGTTGGTCTTGATGCGCGCCACGGAATAGCGCCGCTCCGTGGAGAGGAAATTGTCGTCGCGGAAATCTGGCCGCGCCACCGCGTCGCGATACCACTGCCGTGCCGCCTCCGTGCCCGGCTCCACGCCGGGCGGCGGCTGCTTGCTCGAATGACAGGCCGCGCAGGTCTCCGCGAATACGGTCTGGCCACGCTGCATGGTCGCCTCGTCGGCCGTGAGATAGGCGAGCCCGCCCGGGGCGGCCTCGAGCCGCATCGGCTTGATGCGCGCGAAGAACTGAGCGAGGTTGTCAACGCGGTCGGAGGTCGCCTGCCAGTACACGGACGCCCGCGCGGCTTCCGCCACGCGGAAGGGCCGCTGAGGGCGGAGACCGAGCAGCGGGTCGTGGTCGGTGAGCCAGCGCTGCGAGTACAGGCCCTCGTTGACGTACACGCGCAGGACGGCGCCCGCCACTCCGATGGAGTCCGCCCCGTCTTTCAGGATGTGCGGTACACGCCGCGTCTCGCCGTCCGCCATCCGCTCGGGGACCGCGACGGCAAGCCGGGCGTCGAGGTCGAAGATGGCGTTGATGGCCCCCGGGTTGTTGATGTGATCGGTGGCCGTGCGTGAGGTGTCGGAGGTGCCGGGGGGCTGGGCGTTGAGCATCTCCCACAGGAAGCTGCCGCGTGTGGCGCCCGGCGCGAAGACCTTGCCCTCGCGCAGGTACTGGTTGCCGATGGCGGAGGCGAGGTGCTCCCAGCGTGGGCTCTCGGGGTCGGGAGGCGGGTTGAGCGGAAGCGGGCCGACGTGGCACAGCCCGCAGGTGACGCCGACCAGGTATGGCCTCACCAGCTTGGGATCCGCAGCGTAGCGAGGGTCACCGTAGTAAAGATCGGGCTTCCATGCCTGGCGGGCCTGCTCATCGAACGCGGGATTCGGAAAGATCCGCAGGCCGATCACCCCCGAGGATCGGCCGTAGATCCTCTCGTCGATGCCCGGCGGGGCCTCCTCCACCCGCTCGTCGAGCCACACGCCGAACTGATCCGGCCGCGCCGCTGCGCGAAACCCCGGCTCGTTGATGAGGCCCATCTCTGCGAAGCGGGTGGGGCGCCGCCGCGAGTCGAGGGTTTTGAGCAGGTCGACGAGGCCGTAGCTCTCGCGAGCAAGCCGGTCCCAGAAGACCTGATTGCCCGCCGTCCAGAGAATCCAGGTGTTGCGGCCCTTGATCTCATCCTCGGTGAGGGGAAGGCCGCCATCCATCTCCTTGAAGACGTCGGCGGAGGTCTGGGGAAAGTCCGCGGCGGTCAGCCCCGCCGCCTTCGCATCGTCAGGAGGAAACTCAGGGGCGCGGTTGCACGCGGCGGCCACCCAGAGACATGCCGCCAGACAGCTCATCAGGCCGCGATGCCGCATGACGATCCTAGGCGTCTTCAGGGCCTCGATGCGTCACGGCACGATCTCCTTCACCTCGATTCCCAGGCGATCGCCGCTGCCCATGGGTCGCACGCGCACGAGGATGAAGTTCGATAGCGGACCTCCGCACGCGGCGGTGAGCAGCACGGTGGACGTCAGGAGCGCAATCGACCGCATGAGGGATCCTCTCGGGCCAACGCAGGAAGTGATGGAGTCACGTGATATCGAAGGTAACGGCGAAGCGCTCCGCGGCCTCGCGCTCCCAGGAGCGCGCATGCATGAGCTCGAGGCGCGCGCGTCCGGCGGCGCGGGCCCGGATCGGCCAGGTGATCGTGCCGCCCGCCCCCACACCGGCGCCGGTCTCTCGGGTGGGTGTGCCCGCCTCGAGCCGCGCGTCATCGATGGACGCGATGCTCCACGTGTAGCCTGTAGTGGGATTCTCGGCCAGACGCACGGCGATGGTGTCACCGACCCGGACGGCGATGACGCGGCCGTTGTCCGCACCGGTGACCGTCACCTGAGCCATGGATCTACCGCGGTTTGTCCCTGTCCATGAGAACGCGGCGGAGAATCTTGCCCGAGGCCGACTTCGGGATCTGCTCGATGAATTCCAAATGGCGGATGCGCTTGTGCGGAGCGACTCGCTCGGCGACCCAGCCCATGATGGCCTCCGCTTGCGTGCTCTTCGAGGCGTCGTCCGCCTTCAGCACGATGAAGGCCTTGGGCACCTCGCCCGCCTCCTCGTCGGCCTTACGCACCACCGCGGCGTCGAGGACCGCGGGATGCGTGACGAGGAGCGCCTCCAGCTCCGCGGGCG